>NZ_CAIFFF010000006.1:0-111125 GCF_903789625.1 uncultured Pseudoramibacter sp.
GTGGTTTATTGTTAAGCATGCTTTCGCATACTTAACGGAGCTCATTGCTCCATAACCACAGGAGCGCCGCACCCGCTGCGGCGCTCCTTTTCAACTTCCCTCTTTTTTTCCCGCTTTGTTGTGTTAAAATAAAAGAGCATTATTGCGATTATTTTTTATCAATTAGATTACAAATCATGGAGGTCATATGAGATACGAAAACGTGAAAAAAACCGATCCTGCGGTCTACGATATCATGCGCAAGGAATGGCACCGTCAGCAGGACGGTCTTGAACTGATCGCGTCGGAAAACTTCGTTTCAGAATCAGTGATGGACTGCATGGGCAGTCACCTGACCAATAAATACGCGGAAGGGCTGCCGGGCGCACGCTACTACGGCGGCTGCCAGTTCGTCGACGAAATCGAACAGCTGGCCATTGACCGCGCCTGCAAGCTCTTCGGCGCTGAACACGCCAACGTTCAGCCCCACTCCGGCGCCCAGGCCAACACCGCGGTTTACGTCGCGCTGCTCCAGCCCGGCGACACCGTCATGGGCATGGCCCTCGACCAGGGCGGCCACCTGACCCACGGCTCAAAAGTCAACCTGTCGGGCAAGCTCTACAACTTCGTCCCCTACGGCGTCGACAAGGAAACCGAATTGATCGACTACGACGCCTTTGAAGCCCAGGTGAAGGAAGTGCAGCCAAAGCTCGTCGTCGCCGGCGCTTCCGCCTACCCGCGGATCATCGACTTCGAACGCATGGCCAAAATCTGCCACGACAACGGCGCCCTTTACATGGTCGACATGGCCCACATCGCAGGGCTGGTCGCCGCAGGACTCCACCCGTCGCCGGTACCGGTGGCCGACATCGTCACGACGACCACTCACAAAACCTTGAGAGGGCCGAGAGGCGGCCTCATCCTCTGCAAAAACGAATTCGCAAAGGCCATCGACAAGGCTGTGTTCCCTGGCACCCAGGGCGGCCCACTGATGCACACCATCGCCGCGAAGGCCGTCTGCTTCAAGGAAGCAATGACCGACGACTTCGTCGCCTACCAGAAACAGATCGTCAAGAACGCCTCCGTCCTCGCGGATGAACTCGCGGCCCGCGGCTTCCGCATCGTCTCCGGCGGCACCGACAACCACCTGATGCTCGTCGATGTGTCCGCAGTCGGCATGACCGGTAAGGAAGCGGACGAAACCCTCGAATCCGTCGGCATCACCGCCAACAAGAACACGATCCCCTACGACACTCAGAAGCCTTTTATCGCCAGCGGTGTCCGCGTCGGCACACCGGCTGTCACCACCCGCGGCCTGGTCGAAGAAGATATGCACGTCATCGCTGACATCTTCGAAGACGCCCTGATCAAAAAGGATCCGGAAGCAGCAAAGGCCAAGGTCAAATCCCTGACTGACAAATACCCGCTGTACCCGGATCTGATGTCTGACAACTGATGGACGGCAAAGATTACAAAACCGTGCTGACCGCCGCCGAGGCGGAACAGACGATCAACAAGTCCCGATTCATCGGCGTCGTGTTTCACGCCGAAACCGAGGACGACGTCGCGGCGGAAATCGCAAAGCTCAGAAAAAAGCATTTCAAAGCGACTCACGTCTGCTCGGCCTACGTGCTGGGCACCAACCCGCCGCGGGAAAGGGCCAGTGACGACGGTGAGCCTTCGGGTACAGCCGGCCGGCCGATTCTCGACGTCATCTTGAGACGGGGTCTCAAAAACGTCGGCGTCGCGGTGGTGCGGTATTTCGGCGGCGTCAAGCTCGGCGCCGGCGGGTTGATCCGCGCCTACTCCGGCACCGCGTCCCTCGTGCTCGACCACGCGCGCATCGTCGGGAAAATCTGGTCGGACACCGTCCGCGTCGTCATTCCCTACCCGATGTACGGCGGGCTGATTCAGAAACTCACCACCTCGGGCAAAGCTTCGTGGCAGCCGGTGCAGTCCCGTTTCGAAGAGACGGTCACCTTGGATTTTGAGGTACCTGTCGGCGAAACAGCCGAATTTACCGCGTTTTTAACCGATCAAACTGCCGGCCAGGCAGTGATCACCACAGGTGAGGCCAAATGGGTCGACACGCTGATTTCAGCGCCAGAAAAGTAAAAAGAATTGGAAACACCACAGTCTCTGCTTTTACAACAGCAGGGGCTGTTTTTTTATGTTTGGATTGGGAAAAATATTCAGCTAAAAGAAAAACGCGCCCTGATTGTTCAGAGCGCGCTGATAAACGTATCATGATGGCATTGAACCGGCCTGATATTATTTCAGCACCATGTTCAGGAAATTTTGAGTCCGTTCGTTCTGCGGATGGTCGAAGACTGCTTCCGGTGGGCCTTCTTCGACGACAACACCGCCGTCAATGAAAATCGTCCGGTCGGAAACCTGTTTGGCAAAGCCCATTTCGTGGGTGACGACGACCATCGTCATCCCTTCTGAGGCCAGCTGTTCCATAACACGCAGCACTTCCCCGACCATTTCCGGGTCGAGAGCCGATGTCGGTTCGTCGAAAAGCATGACGTCCGGGTTCATTTCGAGGGTGCGGGCGATGGCCACACGCTGCTGCTGTCCGCCGGAGAGCTGTCTCGGGAAGGCGTCAGCCTTGTCGAGCATCCCGACGCGGTCGAGCAGCTCGTCAGCTTTCTTGTCCGCTTCTTCTTCACTCATCAGTCCGAGCTTGATCGGTGCGAAGGTGACGTTCTTTTTGACCGTCATAAACGGGAACAGATTGAACTGCTGGAACACCATGCCGATGTTGCGCCGGACGAGGTCGATGTCGACATTCGGGTCGGTGATTTCGTTGCCGTCCACGATGATGGTACCGCTGGTGGCTTCTTCAAGCCCGTTGAGGCAGCGCAGCATCGTACTCTTGCCGGAGCCTGACGGCCCGATGACGCAGACCACTTCCCCTTCTTCGACTTCGAGATTGATGTCCTTCAGGACCTCGAGATCGCCGAATTTTTTCTGTAAATTTTTAACGATAATCTTAGGCATCTGCTTTCAACCTCTTTTCAATACGTTTGGAAATGGTTGACAGAATCATGATGATGATGAAGTACATGACCCCGACGATGATCCACACCTTGAAGGATTCCAGATTGTCGGCGATGATCAAGCTCCCGATCTGGGTGAGCTCTGCCATCCCGATGACTGACAGAATCGAGCTGTCCTTCAGGGTGATGATGCACTGATTGACGATGGCGGGTACCATTGTGCGCACCGCCTGCGGCAGAATGACACTGCGCATGGACACCCCATAGGACAGGCCGAGGCTGCGTGCTGCTTCCATCTGGCCCTTATCGACGGCTTCAATCCCGCCGCGGAAAATTTCAGCCAGATAAGCGCCGGCATTGAGCGTCAGCGTGATAATCCCAGCTGTCATAGGTTCCATGCGGAAGTTCAGCGCACTGGTGATCCCAAAATAAATGAAGAACGCCTGAACGATGATTGGCGTTCCTCTGATGATGTCGACGTATACGCGGGCGACGGCGCGGGCCCCCACAGCTCTGGACACAGAGAGCATCCCGAAAATAATCCCTAATATCGCGGCAAGTGCCAGCGATATCAGGGTGGATTCCAAGGTCACTCCAAGTCCCTGGAGCAGGCGGGGCCAAGATTGTGAAATTAATTCAAAGAAACTCACAATGACCTCCAAAAATTATTAAACCTATTGATGATTCAGCTTAGTTGCTGCTCGTTTTGATGTACTTGTTGACGATCTTGTCGTATTCGCCGCTCTTCTTCAAGTTCTTCAAGCCCTTATTGAACATCTTGAGCAGCTTCTGGTTTTTGCCTTTCTGAACAGCGAAGCCGTAAGAATTGCCGGCCTGGAGATCGCCGACGATTTTCAGCGGCTGGCCCTTTGTGATGGCGTAGCCGAGAACTGGATAATCTTCAAAGCAGGCAGCGGAGTGGCCGGATTTGACATCTTCGTACATGTTAGCACTGCTCTTGAAGGTCGAAAGGGTGTAGCCGTATTTGTCCTGATTCTTCTTCGCGAAGGTTGCGCCTTCGGTACCGGCCTTCACCGCGACGTTCTGACCCTTTAACTGGCTGTAGTCGGTGATGTTAGAATCATTGCGGACCGCCATGCCGATCCCAGAATCAAAGTACGGATCTGAGAAATCAAATTTTTTCTTGCGTTCGTCCGTAATGCTCATGCCGGCGATAACGCCGTCACTCTGGCCGCTTTCAAGGGACTGGACTGCGCCGTCAAAGCCGAGGGCCTTGACTGTGTACTTGAAGCCCTGATCCTTGGCAATGGCCTTGAGCAGGTCCATGTCAATGCCGACGCGCTTGCCCTTGCTGTTTTCAAATTCAAACGGCGCGAACGTGGTGTCAGTGGCGATGATGTACTCATCGGAATTTGAGCTGCTGGATGAGCCACAAGCTGCAAAGGTCACAACGGTGACGAGTGCGAGTGCGAAAACCAGGCCCAATTTCAAACCTTTTTTCATAAAAACATCCTCCAATTCGATTGCGCTTCAGTGTCTTCTTTTAATAAAACGCTAAAGCATATTTAAATTACTTTTTATTTTATCATCTTTGTATACCTGGTGCAATTCAAAATATTAAAAAGTCCTTAACCTTAGCATTATTTTTCCTTTATTTTGATCTCCTCGCTTTGAATTTATATGCAAATTCTGTATTTTATGCATTTTATTTCGTACACCGTATGGATTCGGCCAATCCCTTAAGCTTTCAGGCCTTGAATCAAATTGTATACAATTGACTTTTGAGCTTTCCTTTGCTAAAATTTAATAAAAATAAACGGATTGTATCCAAAATCCACTTACGAGCATGAAGGAGGCACACATGGCGAACGATCCATTTACCCAGGCTTTTATTCATAAATACGCGTCGAGAACGATTGATCGGGACCGCATCCCGATGACAACCTACCAGGCTCACAATGTCAACCAAGGGCTTCGAGATGAAGAGGGCAACGGTCTGGTGGTTGGACTGACCAATATCTCCTTGGCCGACGGCTTTGAAATCGTCGACGGCAAGCGTGTCCCCTGTGAGGGCAAGCTCTGGTACCGCGGCATCGACATCAACGACATCATCGAAGGCTTCACCCAATGCCGTTTCGGCTACGAATCCGCCGCGTTCCTGCTGCTCTTCGGCGACTTGCCGACGCAGGCTGAGCTCGACGACTTCCGCGACGTGCTGGACAGCCAGCGCCCGCTGCCGACACATTTCACTCGGGACATCATCATGCACTCGCCATCCAACGATTTGATGCGCATGCTGACCCGCTGCGTGCTCTCTCTCGGCGCCTACGACGACAACAGCGAAGACACCTCGCCCGAATACGTGCTCGCTCAGTGCGTGAAGCTCATCGCCCAGTTCCCGCTGCTCGTGATGTACGTCTACCAATCCTACAATCACTACATTGAAGGCAATTCCCTGTACCTGCACCGCGCGCGCCCGAATATGTCCACGTCGGAAATCCTGTTGAGCCTTCTGCGTCCGGATCGGAAATACACCGACCTCGAAGCGTGGGTGCTCGAAGTGGAATTGATCCTTCACATGGAACACGGCGGCGGCAACAACTCCACCTTTGTCGACCGCGTGGTCTCCTCCACCGGCACCGATACCTACTCGACGATGGCGGCGGCGATCGGTTCCCTCAAGGGGCCAAAGCACGGGGGACAGATTCTGCTCGTACCCGAAATGATGGAAGATCTAGCCGAAAATATCGCTGGCCCCGGCGACATGGCTGGCATCAAGCGCTACCTCTCGGCACTGCTCGACCGCAAGGCCTTCGACAAGAGCGGCAAGATTTACGGCATCGGCAACCCGGTCTACTCGATCTCCGACCCGCGCTCTGAAATTCTGCGCAAGTACGGCGAAAAGCTCGCCACAGCGAAAGGCCAGAGCGACGTGTTCGATTTGTACGCGGCGGTGGCGGACCTCGCCCCGAAAATGATCAACGAACGCGGCCTTTACCACAAGCCGGTGTGTGCCAACATCGACTTCTTCAGCGGGTTCGTGTACCGGATGCTCAACATCCCTCCGGAACTGTACACGCCGATGATCACCGTCGGCCGCATCGTCGGCTGGAGCGCGCACCGCATCGAAGAAATCATCAACGGCAAAGTCATCATGCGTCCGGCGTACGAAAGCTTGATTCCGGAACGCAGACCCTTCGTGCCGATCGAAGATCGGAAAGAGGGCGGAAAATAATTTACTTGCTTAAGTCATGTAATTTTGAAAGCATTTACAACGCGAAAAGCCGGAGAAAATCCGGCTTTTTTATTTACAACATTTTTCATTTATGATAGATTGTGCAATGTAATCAATTGTTTTAATTTTCGAGTTACATTTGGTCGACCACTTCTTGAAGCATTTGACAGATAAGCCGGTGCAACTCAACAGGAGGTTTAATGATGGCAAGAAAATTATCCAAAAAATCCATGGCATCCGCTGAAGCCCAGAAGGCAGAAGTTAAAAGCACGCCGAAGGTTGAAGTGAAAACAGAAGTCGAAACCGTCGCAAAGGCTGAACCGAAGAAGGCCAAGGCAGAAGCAGCCAAAACCGCCGCAAAGACTGTGGCGAAAACAGCTGCGAAGGCCGCGAAGACCACTGCATCTGCTGCAAAAACCGGTGCGAAAAAGACCGCTGCACGCCGCAGCTCCAGCCGCGGATACAAGAGCGAAGTCATTATCCAGCGCAGCGATTTCGAAGTCACCTCATCCGGACTTGTTGACGAAGTCAAGGAAATTTGGACCAAACAGATGGGCAACCTGGTCCGCGATCTCAAGGACGTCAAGGTCTACGTCAACACCGAAGAAGCGATGGCTTACTACGTCATCAACGGCGAAGTAAACGGCAGCTTCGCACTCTAAGCGTCACCGACGCGCAGCGGCTCAGGCCGCTGTTTTTTTTGCAAAATTTCAGAAAATGCCTGATTTTCCCTTCACCTCGGAAAAAATCGTGCTATAATGGAGTTACCGCGTACCGGGGAGCGATGAGCTGAGAGGTGCGGACATGCCGCACGACCCGATTTACCTGATTTGGATAATGCCAACGGAGGGAGACGGAAGCGAGATTTGATTGACGTCGTGCTTTTTACCGCAGTGCCCTCCCGGCACTGCTTTTTTTGTTCTCCGTGCGCAGAATTTTATAACGAGCAAGGAGAAAAGTATGGCACTGAATTACGCAACCCAAATGGATGCAGCCCGCAAGGGCATCGTGACGCCGCAGATGAAGGCGATTACCGCAAAGGAAAACATGGACATCGATCAATTGATGGATCTGATCGCAAAGGGACAGGTGGTCATTCCGGCGAACGTGAACCACACCAGCCTCGACCCCAACGGCATCGGGAAACAGCTGAAGACGAAAATCAACGTCAATCTCGGGGTCAGTCGTGATTGCCGGGATCTCAACGTGGAATTAGACAAGGTGATGGATGCGGTCAATCTCGGCGCCGAAGCGATCATGGATCTGTCGAGTCATGGCGACACCCAGCCCTTTAGACGGAAACTGACATCGGAATGCCCGGCGATGATTGGCACCGTTCCGGTCTACGACGCGGTGATCCACTATCAAAGAGATTTGGGCACCCTTTCGGCGCGGGACTTCATCGACGTCGTGCGGCTTCACGCTGAAGACGGGGTCGATTTCGTGACCCTGCACTGCGGCCTGACTAAGGAAACGGTGCGCCAGGTCAAGGCCGGCGAACGCAAGATGAACATTGTGAGCCGCGGCGGCAGTCTGATCTTCGCGTGGATGTCAATGACCGGCGAAGAAAATCCATTCTACGAATATTACGACGAAATCCTCGACATCTGCCGGAAATACGACGTGACGATCTCCCTCGGCGACGCCTGCCGGCCTGGATGTTTAGCGGACGCGACCGACCGTATCCAGCTCGGCGAACTCATGCGCCTCGGCGAACTGACGGAACGGGCATGGAAAAAGGACGTGCAGGTCATGGTCGAAGGGCCGGGGCACGTGCCCCTTGACCAGATCGCCGCGAACATGAAGGTGCAGCAGCAGGTCTGCCACGGCGCGCCTTTCTACGTCCTCGGACCGCTGGTCACGGATATTGCGCCGGGCTACGACCACATCACGGCGGCCATTGGCGGCGCTATCGCCGCCTACAACGGGGCGGCCTTCTTGTGCTACGTCACCCCGGCGGAACACCTGGCGCTGCCAAACCGTGACGACGTCCACGAAGGGATCATCGCGAGCAAAATCGCGGCCCACGCTGCCGATATCGCCAAAGGCCTGCCAGGCGCCCGGGACCAGGACGACCGGATGGCCGATGCCAGACGCAAACTCGATTGGAACGCCCAATTCGCGCAATGCCTCGATCCCGAACGGGCCAAGGCGATCCGAGACAGCCGCGCCCCGGGGGACGATCACAGCGACACCTGCTCCATGTGCGGCAAGTTCTGCGCGGTGCGCAGTATGAACAAGGCCCTGGCCGGCGAAATCATCGACATTCTATGATCAAAGCAAAAAACAGCATCAAAAAAACTGCGGTCTTACCAGATCGCAGTTTTTTAATTAAAATTTTTCTCTTTTTCACGAAAGAATTTTCACCTGGCAGGCCGCCATGGTCTGAAGCGCCGCCGCGTGGCTTTCTGGTGTGACGCCGGCGCAGCACCGCGCGTCGACCGTCACCGACACCTCCGGCATGAACGCCTTGAGCATCAGCGCGTTGGAGACAACGCAGATGTCAGTACACAACCCGACGAGCTCGATTTCGATGTCCCGCTCCGCCGCGATTTTGGCCATGCGCTCCGCCAGCGCCACCGAGCCAAAGGTCGGCTTTTCGATAATGTGATCCGGTGGAATCATGGCCGCGATGTGCGGCTCGAGAGCCCATCCCGGCGTCCCCTTGATGCAGTGGGGCACTGGCAGATTGGCGCCTTCCTGAGTGTCCAGATAATTGTCCGGGTGGGTGTCCTGAGTCGCGTAGACGTTGGCCTTCGGCACTGCCGCGATCTTGTCGATCACCGGCTGCACGATGGCTTCCGCTTCCTTGGTTCCCAATGCCCCGTCGATAAAATCTTTCTGCATGTCGATGACGATCAATATCCGTTCCATGGCTCCTCCTTATTTAAAACAATTTTACAGCGCGGCCAGCCCCCGTTTAAGGTCTTCGATGATGTCGTGGACGCTTTCGAGCCCGACCGACAGGCGGATCATACCGCCGTCGATGCCCGCCGCGACGAGCTGTTCGTCGGTGAGCTGGCGGTGGGTCGCCGACGCCGGGTGCAGCACGCAGGTGCGGATATCCGCGACGTGGACTTCGTTGGACGCCAGCTTCAGGCTGTCCATGAATTTAACGGCCTGGGGCCGTCCGCCCTCGACGACAAAGGAAATGACGCCGCTGGCGCCGTCCGGCAGGTATTTTTCAGCCAGCTGATGGTAGCGGTCTCCCGGCAGGCCTGGATAAGTCACCGAGGCGATTCCGTCGGCCGCGTCGAGGAAGGTCGCCACCTGCATCGCGTTGTCGCAGTACTGGCGCATCCGAACCGGCAGGGTTTCGAGCCCGAGGTTGAGCAGGAATGCCGAGTGGGCCGCCGGGTAGCAGCCGAAATCGCGCATCAGCTGCATCCGCGCTTTGGTGATGTACGGCGCGTCGGCGTACTTGTCAGTGTAGACGATGCCGTGGTAGCTTTCGTCCGGTTCGGTGAATTCCGGGAACTTGCCGTTGGTGTAGTCGAACTTGCCGCTGTCGACGATCATCCCGCCGCACTGCAGCGCGTGGCCGTCCATGTACTTGCTCGTCGAGTGGGTCACGATGTCGGCGCCCCATTCGAAGGGCCGGCAGAGCACCGGCGTCGCAAAGGTGTTGTCGACGATCAGCGGCACACCGTTGGCGTGGGCGATCTTCGCAAATTTTTCGATGTCGAACACCGTCAGCGCCGGGTTGGCCAGGGTTTCGCCGAATACAGCCTTGGTGTTCGGCTTGAAGGCCGCCTGAATTTCTTCCTCTGAGGCTTCTTCGTCGACAAAAATGCATTCGATGCCGAGGCGTCTCAGCGTGATGTTGAACAGGTTCAGGGTCCCGCCGTAAACCGACGGCGTCGCGATGAAGCTGTCCCCCGCCGCGCAGAGGTTTAAAATGGCGAGCAGGTTGGCTGCCTGGCCGCTGGACGTCGCCATCGCGCCGACGCCGCCTTCCATATCGGCGACCTTGGCTTCCACGGCCATGACCGTCGGATTCGCGAAGCGCGAGTAAATGATGCTCTTCGTCGGGTCGTCGAAAACGCCGGCGATTTCATCTGTCGAATCGTAAACGTAGGTCGTACTCTGCACAATCGGCACCACCCGAGGGTCTCCGTTTTTCGGCGTGTAGCCCGAGTGCAGACATTTCGTTTCCATATCCATGATAACACAGCTCCTTCCAATTACCTAGTGTTTTAATATGAATGTTGACTCATTTACTATGTTTTAATTCTAGTTTATCAAAAAGCAGACGGGTTGAAAACGTCAAATTGACAAAATCCCTTTTCTCGATTACAATAGGGGCGTTCATCGGAGGGTTCTGCCTGAATGAAATGAAAAGATCAGCGGACTGGATAAGATGTGCTGGCTGAAATGCCGGTATGCCCTATTCAGTCCGCTTTTATTTTGGAGGTAAAAATGAAAAAAACCCGTGTTTTGTCCTTAACGGAGGGGCCGATTTTATCCAGCCTGATTCCGATCGGCTTCATGCAGGCGATTTCGGCCTTCGTCGCCCAAAACCGGGGTGCAGGCCAATTTGACCGCATCTTCGGCGCCCTGCGCCAGTCGGTGCTGATCGCCGCCCTCTCCGCTGCCGCGATGTTCTCCCTCTCCTATTTTCACGGCGATCTCCTGGCCCGCATTTTCACCAACGACACCGCGGTAATTGCCGGCGCCGCCGATTACCTCAAGGCCTACGGCATTGACTGCCTGCTCACCTGTTTTTTGTTCTGCTTCATCGGCTTTTTCGACGGCATGGCCCGCACGCGCTTCGTCATGATTCAAGGGGTCGCCTCTGCCTTCGGGGTACGGGTGCCGGTGTCCTACCTGATGTCGAAGCGTCAGCCGGTCTCGCTGTTCCACATCGGGCTGGCCGTGCCAATATCTACGTTGTTCCAGATGATGCTCGTGCTGATTTATTACGCCTGGCTCAAGCGTCAGATCCGCCAGAATCCCGAAGCTTTTCTCTAAAGGCCGACAAAAAGGCCTCGGCCGCCCGCGACAAGATGCGGTACTTTTTCCAGACGAAGACGGCGCCCACCGTCACCTCGGGTTCGAAGGGCACAAAGGCGAGGCTCGGATCGTCGATCTGGTACAGCCCGCGGATGCTCACCGCGCAGGCGCACCCGGTGCGCACCAGCGCGGCGCCGTTGCCGATCAGGTCGAAGCGCCCGACGACGTTGAGGTCCTCGGTGGTCACTGCCCCGTCGGACCACACCTCGGCGTCAAAGGTCGCGCGGTTTTTTCTCGACGAGAGCAGCAGCGGCATGCGGACCAGATCCGCCGGCCCAACCGAGTGCAGCCCCGCCCAGGGACTGTCCGCCGGCACGACGACGCCAACGGCCTCGGTCTCGGGCATGCGCAGGCAGTTGTAGGCCTCGACCCGCGCCGGCTCGAGCAGCAGCGCAAAATCCACGAGGCCCCGCTCCAGCTGCTCCTGAATCACGTCGACGTTGCCGCTGGAGATCTCGCAGGTCAGCTTCGGGTATCTTGCGTGAAGCGCGGCGAAGGTTTCCGTCACCAGATGCATGATTTTCGTTTCCGCCGCCCCGATGCGCACACACCCTGACACGTCCTCGTTTTTTCTGGCGAATTCCTCCTCGGTCTGGTCGACGAGGGAGAGGATTTCCATCGCGCGCTGCTTCAGCCGCATGCCCTCCTCAGTGAGCAGCGTGCTGCGGTTGGTCCGCACGAAGAGCTTCGTGTCGAGCTCATCCTCGAGATCGGCAATCTGACGCGACAGCGTCGGCTGGGTGACGTGAAGGACATTGGCTGCCTCCGTCATGTTTTCGTCCTGGGCCACCTCTAAAAAATATTTCAACGATCGAATTTCCATTTTCACCCCTCTATTCCCGCATCGCAATGCGGTTACTCTTGATATACAAAAATATTATATCATGCTTTTCAACATAAGCATTTCACATTTTAGCTTTTTGGGTTTAAGATAAACGTGTCAAAAAAATTACACCACTGGAGTCCACCATGGATGAAAAAACCAGACAAAATCTCGTGGACGCTGGCTGCAGCGCTGACTTCATCAAGGCCTACGCCGCTTTAAACGAGCCGAGCGTGCAGATCCGCAAGCTGCGCGAGCACCGCAGGGTGCTGCTGTCGGCCATCCACGACACGCAAAACAAATTGGATTGTCTCGATTACTTGATTTACACCAAACGGAAACAAACCCATTAGATTCAAGAAAGGAAATGAACAATGGAAAAACAAACAGCTGGACGCGACGCCCTCGGCGATTTCGCGCCGAAATTTGCAGCACTTAACGACGACGTACTTTTCGGAGAAGTCTGGGCCAGAGAAGACAAGCTCTCCCCGAAACTCAGAAGCATCATCACCGTCTCGGCCTTGATCGGCAAAGGGATGGTCACCGACGCTTTGAAGTTCCACCTGCAGAGCGCCCGAAAAAACGGCGTAACCAAGCAGGAAATGGCTGAGCTTTTGACCCACATCGCCTTTTACGCCGGATGGCCCAATGCCTGGGCCGCCTTCCCGATGGCGAAGGACGTGTACGCTGACGACACGACGCCGGAAAGCCACGGCGGCTTTTTCGGCCTGGGTCAGCCCAACGACGCCTTCGCCAAATACTTTATCGGTCAGTCCTATTTGAACCCGGTGACCAAGCCGGACGACCCGCTGGCGATTTTCAACGTCACCTTTGAACCGGGCTGCCGCAACAACTGGCACATTCACCACGCCACCTCCGGCGGCGGCCAGATTCTGATCTGCGTCGACGGCGAAGGCTGGTATCAGGAAGAAGGCAAACCGGCGCAGGCCCTCAAGCCCGGCGACGTCGTTGAAATCCCAGCGGAAGTCAAGCATTGGCACGGCGCCGCGAAGGACCGCTGGTTCTCCCACCTGGCCTTTGAACTGCCGGGTGAAAATACCTCGAACGAATGGTGTGAACCGGTCAGCGACGACATCTACCTCGCGCTCTAAATCAGGGGGACCAATCATGCCCTTATCCGCCGATATTTAATTTATCTGCAAAAAAACCGAGCCGGTCTGCACACGACAGACCGGCTCGGTTTGATTTTAATCATTGCTCATCTAACGATATATTTTGTCAAGTTTCCGGCAGGTATTAATGAGCCAGATCCCCGTCGTATTCAGATCGGAAGCCTGCCATTTACTCGTCTTACCGCAGGATGGCTTCAGGCACGAGGCCGATTCATCTTTGTTGCAGAGCGACCAGCAGGTAAAACTGATACCGTTATTCGTCATAAGCGTCATCCACCGATTCGCATTGTCAATGTCATATCCGCCGTTTCCCGACGCGTCGCAGATCCCGAATTCTGAAACAAAAACAGGGGTTTTACTGTCGATCGCCCGCTTTAATTTATTCTGGAGATCGTCCCTGTGAGTGCCGGCGTAAAAGTGGAGCGTATACATGACGTTTTTCACGCCAAGCGGCTTCTTTGCAACTTCATCGACGTCCTGAGACCAAGTGTTGGTGCCGCACAGGATAATCGCGCTGCTGTCGCTGTCCCGGATCGTCTTCGCGATGGTTTTGCAATAAGTGTAAAGATCCCGGCCGCTGCCGTCATACCATTTTGTATTCGTCGGCTCATTGCAGATTTCAAAAATCACATGAGCGTTGTTTTTGTATTTAACGGCGTAGGTTTTGAAAAAGCGCTGTGCCTGAGATAGATCGTCGTTAGGATTGTAATTCAGGACATGCCAATCAATAATGACGTACATGCCCAGTTTGCCGGCCGCTTTGACTGCCGTTTTAATTTTCGCGTCCATTTGATCCTGACTGCCCTGGAGGTATCCGCCCTCTCTCGGATAGACCGCGAGACGGACCGTGTTGATGCCCCATTCATCGCGAAGGGAACGCATCGCCGCTTTATTCACGTACTGCGGAAACCACTGAAGCCCATGGGTGCTGACGCCGCGGAGCTGGACAAATTTTTTGTGCTTGTCGAGAATGACGGGCTGTTTAAACCCCTTCACGTAACCGACGGAAAGCTTACCGTGCCGGCCAAAGGGCGTTTTCGATTTCGCCACGGACGTGGTCCGCCCCTTTACCGAATAACTCAAGCTGCTTCCGCCCGCGTCCGCTTGAAAAGCCTTCGCGGCCGACACGCTGGACTGCTTCGCGGCCACGGTTCCCCCAAATCCAAAAGCTGTAAAGCTTAAAATCAAGCTGCAGATCGCAGCTGCCGCCATCACTCGATGCCGTATCCCTTTTCTCATACCAAACTCCCCCTGTTGTGCTAATAGTTATGATATTTATTATATCACCAATCACAGGCGAGCATCACTTCTTCAAAAAAATAAAAGCCCTTACGGACTTTTATTTTTTGAATGTTAACCTAGCACAGCTTCGCGCCAGCTGGAATGTGATCGTCGAGAATCAGCAGGTGAAGCTTTTCTTCCCCTTCTTCTTCGTGGACAGCAGAGATCAGCATCCCGCAGGATTCGATCCCCATCATCTTGCGCGGTGCGAGGTTGACAATGGCGACACAGGTGCGGCCGACCAGGTCTTCCGGTTCGTAGAATTTGTGAATGCCGGAAAGGATAGTGCGGTCTGTGCCGGAGCCGTCGTCCAGGGTGAACTGGAGCAGCTTCTTGCTCTTCGGCACCGCTTCGCAGGCCTTGACCTTGACGGCGCGGAAGTCCGCTTCACAGAAGGTGTCAAAATCAATCTGGTCTTCCATCAGCGGTTCGACCTTGACCTTTGAAAAGTCGATGACTTCGTCAGAACCTTCAACCTTGAAGCTCGGCTGTTTCTTCGGCTTTTCGCTGGCCAGCGGCTTCATCGTCGGGAAGAGGATGACGTCGCGGATGGTGCGCTGACCGGTAAAGAGCATGACCAGACGGTCGATACCGATGCCGAGACCGCCTGTCGGCGGCAGCCCGACTTCCAGCGCGTTGATGAAGTCCGCGTCGTACGGATGGGCTTCTTCGTCCCCGCCGGCCTTCTTTTCCATCTGCGCGATGAAGCGTTCCTTCTGGTCCGCCGGGTCGTTGAGTTCTGAGAAGGCGTTGGCGCATTCCGCACCGGAGATATAGAGTTCAAAGCGCTGGGTGTAGCGCGGATCTTCCGGGTCCTTCTTGGCCAGCGGTGAGATTTCCACCGGGTGCATCGTGACGAAGGTCGGCTGGATCATCTTGTCTTCGCATTTCGCGTCGAAAACTTCGGCCATGATTTCGCCGACACTGCCGTCCTTGCCTTCGACATCGACGCCGAGGTCGGCCGCGGCTTTCTTCGCTTCTTCGACGTCGGTCATGTGGTCGAAATCCACGCCGGTTTCTTCCTGAACTAGATCGACCATGCGGGCGCGTCTGAAGGGTTCGCCGAGGTGAATGGTGTGGCCGTCGAATTCGACGTCCTTGGTGCCGAGGATTTCATCGGCCAGGTAGTGGTACAAATCTTCGACCATGTCCATGACGCCGATATAATCGGTGTAAGCTTCGTAGGTTTCCAGTTCGGTGAATTCCGGATTGTGGGTGGCGTCCATCCCTTCGTTTCTGAACACGCGGGAGAGCTCGTAGACCTTGTCAAATCCGCCGACGATCAGGCGCTTCAGCGGCAATTCCAGAGCGATGCGCAGGTACATTGGAATGTCCAGCGTGTTGTGATGGGTGATGAACGGACGGGCGTTGGCGCCCCCTGCCAGGTTGTTCAGCACCGGGGTTTCCACTTCGAGGAAGCCGCGGTTGTCGAGGAATTCGCGGATCTTGGAGATGATGCGCGAACGGGTGACAAAGACGTCACGCACTTCCGGGTTGACAATCAAATCGACGTAGCGTTGACGATAGCGGAGGTCCTGATCCTTCAGGCCGTGGAATTTTTCCGGCAGCACCTGGAGGGATTTGGACAGCAGCGTGAATTCGTGGACGCGGATCGACACCTGGCCGCGCTTCGTCTTGAAGGCTTCGCCCTTGATGCCGACGATATCCCCGATGTCAACCTTTTTAATTTCGTCGTAATCCGGCAGCAGGTCCTTTTTCAGGTACAGCTGAATCTTGCCGGTGCTGTCCAGCAGGTCGTAGAAGCCGACCTTCCCCTGACCGCGCTTGGCCATGATGCGCCCCGCGAGGGAAAGCACCTGACCTTCGTACTGTTCAAAATTGTCGTTAATATCTTTGGCGTGACCGGTCACATCGTACTTCGTGATTTCGTAGGGGTTCTTGCCTTCCGCCTGAAGGGCGTGCAGCTTGTCCCAACGGACCTTGATCACATCGCTCATTTTTTCTTCTGCCATATTTGCTCCTGTTCTCGTTCTCTTTTAGGCTTATCTGTGGATGTCCAGAATGGTGTAAGTCACCGTTCCCCGTGGCACTTCGATGACGACCGTATCGCCGACCTTGTGGCCCATCAGGCCTTCACCCACCGGCGACGCGTTGGACAGCTTGCCGGCTTTGATATCCGCTTCGGCTGAACCGACCAGCTGGTAGGTCATCTGGCGGCCGCCCGTTTCGACGGTCATGTAGCTGCCGATCCCGACTTCGTCAGTCTGGACGTCGTCGGCAACCTTGACGTTGCGGATCTGTTCTTCGAGTTCTTTGATCCGGCCTTCGACAAAGCTCTGTTCGTTTTTCGCTTCATCGTATTCCGAGTTTTCGGACAAGTCCCCGTACCCGCGCGCGATGCGCAGTTTTTCAATAACTTCGTAACGGGTGACCGTTTTTAAATGTTCCAGCTCGTCTTTGAGTTTCTGCAGCCCTTCTTCAGTGACCACTAATTCCTGTTTTTTTTCGCTCATGGCAACCCCTTCTGCTTGTATTTTCCGATGCCAGAAAGACAAAACAGGCGCTGCCGCGTCTGTTTTTCACCGTTTCCGCATCCACGTTAACCATTTTCAATGACTTTACATATTATATTAATGACCGGCTTAAAAGTCAATCATTTCAAGGTCAACCGCCGGATTTTCCGTCAGAAAATGGGCGATGCCGTCGTGGTCGTTGTCGTAGGCGGTCACGACGTCCGCCGCGGCCTTGGCCGACGCCTCGCCGTTTTTCATCGCGACGCCGATTCCCGCGTAGGCGAGCATCCCCGCGTCGTTCTGGGAATCCCCAAAGGCGATCATCTGCGTCCTCGAAATACCCAGCTGATTTTCGAGTGCTTTAAGGCCCGACGCCTTGGAGAAGCCCTTGAAGGTGACCTCGAGGTAATATTCCCCGACGCGGAAAAAATCGAACACGTCGGCAAAGGGAGCCGTGATCTCAGGGGTGGCCCGGTCGAGGACGTCGCCGTGACCCATGACGAGAATCTTGCACAGCGGAAAATCGACGAAGTCGGCCAGTGGCGCGTGCTTTTCGATGGGAATGCCGATCACGCTGCGCTGGTGCTCCACCTTGTAACCGTCGGGGTCGTTGGAAAAATAGGTCCGGCCGTCGTCGACGAGGACCGACACCGGAAAGCGCTCCGCGTTGTGAATAAAGGCGCGGACGATGTCCGGGTCCATGGTCTTTTCGAAGAGGATTTGCTGATTGGTCTGGTCGACGATCTGCGCACCGTTGTAGGCGATGACCAGCCCGTGGTAATCCGCGAGTCTTAACATCCTGCTGTAAGCCGCCGTGCCCACCGCCGGACGGGCTGAGGCGATGGCGACCGTGCCGCCGGCGCGCTGAAAGGCAATGAGCACCTCCCGCGTCCTCGGTGAAATCGTCTTGTCCGTCGTGAGCAGCGTCCCGTCCAAATCAAAGGCCAAAAGCTTGGGTTTCATCCTGCACCTCCGTCGTTTTGTTTTATCTTATCACAGGATGCCCCGCAATTGGCGTCTCGCGCTAAAATTCCGTCCACCAAAAAAACTGCCTCATGCGAGACAGTTTTTCTGGGTTGTTTTATAAGAAAGGTATCTTATAAACAAAGGGCAAATAGTATTTTATTATTCAACGTCCATGAGTGCCTTCGGTCCTTCTTCACCAGTACGGACCTTGACGACACGATGTACGTCGTAAACAAAGATCTTGCCGTCGCCGATATGGCCGGTGAACAGCGCTTTCTTCGCTGTTTCGATCACATCGTCAACCGGGATGCCCGAGACCACGACTTCCACCTTAACCTTCGGCAGCAGGGTCGAATCGACCGTCGCGCCACGGTAACGTTCGGCTGAACCCTTCTGGATGCCGCAGCCCATGACCTGGATGATGGTCATGCCGCTGACCCCGAGTTCATTCAACGCACGCTTCAACGCGTCGAACTTAGACAATCTGCAGATGATCACCACTTTGTGGGCTTCCACAGGTCCGCCGGAGACGAGTTCCGGTTCTCTTGAAACCTTGACCGCCGCGTCGACCTGAGCCGGTGTGGCCTTGGTATAATCGTCTTCGCCGAGATCGGTGTTTTCGTTGGCTTCGAGGCCCATGTCCGTGACGTCAGAAATCGCAAATCCAGAGTAAGCCGATGCGAGGCCGTGTTCGTGAATGTCGAGCCCTTCGATTTCGATTTCCGGTGAGACGCGGAGACCGACTGTTTTGTCGATGATCTTGAAGACAATGAACATGACGACTAAAACGTAAGCCGCAACTGAAGCAAAGCCGAGGGCTTGGACGCCGAGCTGATGGACGCCGCCGCCGTAGAAGAGGCCTTTGCCGACGCCGTCAGCGCCAGTTGAGAACAAGCCGACTGCGATGGTGCCCCAGATCCCATTGACCATGTGGACAGAAACAGCACCGACTGGGTCGTCGATTTTTGCAATATTATCAAAGAATTCAACTGACAGGACAACCAAGAAACCAGCGACGAGGCCGATGAAGAAGGCGCCGAGCGGTGAGACGCAGTCGCAAGGTGCGGTGATCGCAACCAAGCCAGCGAGGGCCGCGTTGAAGGTCATTGACACATCAGGTTTGCCGTAGCGCACCCATGTGAAGATCATCGCGACAACGGTTGCCACAGCCGCAGCCAAGTTCGTATTCATGAAAGCGAGAGACGCTTCAAAGGCGTTGGCGTTGGTATCCATCGCGACAGTAGAGCCGCCGTTAAATCCGAACCAGCAGAACCAGAGGATGAAGACGCCCAATGCACAGGCCGTCATGCTGTGGCCTGGAATGGCGCGGGCCTTGCCGTCCTTGCCGTATTTGCCGATACGGGGGCCGAGCAGTGCAGCGCCGAGGCAGGCGATGATGCCGCCGACCATGTGGACACAGGTGGAGCCGGCGAAATCGTGGAAGCCTAAGCCGCTGAGCCAGCCGCCGCCCAAAATCCAGTGACCGGAAATTGGGTAAACCAACAGTGAAATCGCTGCGGAATAGATACAATAAGCTTTAAAGTTGGTCCGTTCTGCCATGGACCCGGAGACGATAGTCGCCGCTGTCGCACAGAAGACGGTCTGGAAAATCACGTAGCACCAAAGGGGCATGTTCTGCGGCACGACACTGTTCGCCGCCGTATATTTCCCAAGGATCATTGGATCGAAATGGCCGATTAACGCGCCCGTCCCGCCAAACATCAAGCCGAAGCCGACGAGCCAGAAGCACGGGGTCCCGATACAAAAATCCATCATGTTTTTCATCAGGATGTTCCCGGTGTTTTTTGCACGGGTCAAACCAGCTTCGCAGAGGGCGAACCCTGCTTGCATAAAGAAGACCAACGCCGCACAAAGCAGCACCCAAGAAACAGTGGTTACACTAAACTTCATGATGCACTCCTTCACAAATCACAACAATAACAGATAAAATAAAAGAATAATGAGTCCAGATCAAAGAAAAAAGCGCCTTTTCCCCGCGGGATCCCATAGCGAGGATAAAGCGCCTTTGCTTCAATCGTGATGCAATAAGAGCAAAATAAAAGGCACTTCGAGAAAAACTTCTCAAAGCGCCGTTGCTTTGTTCTTATTGATTTATTAAGCTTATTCTATCGGAGTTTTCAGGAAATGTCAAGAAAAATTTTAATTTTTTTAAGATGCCGCCTTTCATTTTGCCAACCCATCGGGTATGATGAAGGTAGCTTATTGTATCTTAATCCGTACATGATTCAGGAGGTTCTATGACGCAATCCCATCAACCTGAGCAGACCTTCAAAATCGGCGACCTGTCCCGGCTGTTCCACATCGGCGCCGATTCGATCCGCTACTACGAACGGCTGGGGCTGCTGCACCCGGTCCGCGACCCGAAGAGCAACTACCGCCTCTACACCTTAGACGACATCCGGGCGATGAACACGATCCGCGAGCTGCTCGCCCTAGGCTTTCACACCGACGACATCCGCCGCTTCGAGGCCAACCGCAACCTCGACGCCGTGACCGACCTGCTCGAGCGGGAAATGCAGCTGGTCGACGCAAAAATCGCTGACCTGACCAAGACCCGCGCCGACCTGAGCGCCCGCCTCGCCGCCATCCGCGACGATTTGTCCCGGGACTGCTCCGGCCGCATCGTCCGCCTGACCCTGCCCGAGCGCCCGTGCCTGATGATCGTGGAGGCGCCGATGCCCGACGAGATGATCAGCTACGAGCTCGCCCGGGCCAGCGATGACTTCCCCGAAAAAATCGCAACCATCGGCTGCTGCGACTGCTACATCCTCGACTCCACCGCCCGCAACGCGGCCGGCACCGATTATCGGACCAAGGGCGTGTTCTTCTACTCGTCCCACCTCAATCTGCCCTGCAATCACGTCCTGCCCGCCGGGGACTACCTCAGCGTCTGCTACCGCGGCGATTTCAGCCAGAGCCTCGACCTCGTCCCAAAGATGTTTCAGGAGGCCGAACGCCTGGGCCTTGCCCCTGCCGGCGACCCGATGGAATTCTGCCACATCGACCGCTTCGAAACGGCCGACCGAGACGAATACCTCACCGAGATTCAGCTTCCCGTCGCGCCCAAAAACTGATTTTTGACAAAAATAAAAACGGCATTTGCCGCTTTTATTTTTTTGCTGATTTGTATTACTTCCAGACCCCGCGGGCCCGTCTGATCTTCCCGTACATTTTATTTTCCATCGCCATGACCTCGTTGAGGGGCACGTGTTTGAACACAGGGCGGCGCATCTTATACTTAATCCAGAACACCGCGTAAACGGCGAGGGCGAGCAGTGTCACACCCGTAACCAGCCAAATCATGTTGCGTTCGGCCGGATCGGTGGAAATGTTCAAAATCATAAAAACCGTTCCTGCAATGCCGATGAGGGGCAGGATCGGCCCGCCCGGCACCTTGAAGGACCGCGGCGCTTTTGGCAGGCGGCGTCTCAGCACCAGCACGTCGATGTGGGCGAGAATATAGCTGACCATCCAGAATACCGAGCCGACGAGAATAAAGAAGGAAATGCCGTCAGAAGAGCTGTCGCTCATCCAGGCGAAAAAGCCGATGGCTGCCGAAATGATTACGACACCGAACCAAGGCACGTCGTATTTATTCGTCTTTGCGAAAATCTGCGGCAGCATGTTCATGCCCGCCATCCCTTGACAGATTCGCGACAGCCCGTTAGCCGTCGAGTTTTGGGTCGAGACGACGGCGAGGGCGCCGACGAGGGTCATCCAAATTTTTCCGACGTTGCCGAGGAGGCGTTCGCCGTAGAGCAGGTGCGGTGCCGGCGAACTAAGCAGTTCCTTCCACGGGATGTAATTGTGAAAGCCCAGCACCATGATCGACTGGACGACACAGATGATCCCGAGGATCGCCATCGAGCCGATCAGCAAATAGGAAACCAAATCCTGAATCTTGGCGAACATATCGACCCCGTACAGATTGACGATCATAATCAAAACCGTCATGATCAGCGACCAGGCAATTGACGGAATCGGAATAAAGCTGAAGGTTTGTGCCATCGCGTAGGAGAAAATTGACGCTTCGACGCCGCAGGAGAGCACATTGCAGATCAAATACCCGCCGACCATCGAGATCAGCGTCGGAAAGGGGCCGAGTCCAGCCATCGTGTACTGGGCCAGAC
Source organism: uncultured Pseudoramibacter sp. (assembly GCF_903789625.1). Classification (NCBI taxonomy): domain Bacteria; kingdom Bacillati; phylum Bacillota; class Clostridia; order Eubacteriales; family Eubacteriaceae; genus Pseudoramibacter; species uncultured Pseudoramibacter sp. The sequence goes on from NZ_CAIFFF010000006.1 coordinate 22,019, forward strand.
CGCCGGTCGTGTTCGGCATCAGCGCGTTGAGCTCCGACAGAGAGGCAATGGTTGTCAGGTTCAGCGCCAGCGCGACGACCATTGCGATGATAAAGGTGACGCCGATGGTCCCTGCACCCTGGCCGAGGGAGACGAGACAGCTCGTCGCGATAACCAGGCCGACAGAGACCGAAACGACCGAGCCCAGACCGAGTTTTTTCGTTTCATTCATGATGAGTTCCTTACTTTTTATTCTCGTTGTGCTGCTGTCAAAAGGATTTCTGGAAAGCCGGACAAATTAAAGGGCTTCGCTGCCTTCGTCGCCGGTGCGGATGCGGATCACGTTGTCCAGGCTGTAGACGAAGATTTTGCCGTCGCCGATGTGCCCGGTGTACAGCGTCTTCTTAATGTCTTCGACAATGTCTTCCACCTGGTCGGTGTCCACCACGACCGACACCTGAATCTTCGGCAGCAGTTCCATTTCGTAATTTTCTTCGACTTCGTATTCCTTGGTGCCTTTTTCAACGCCGCACCCCAGCACCTGGGTGAAGGTCATCCCGCCGACCTTCAAGTGGCTCAGCAGGCGCTTCAGCGCCGCGAATTTCGACATGTCGCAAATGACATCGATCTTTGACAATCCTGTGCTCATGGTTTTCTCGCTTTCTTATTTTCAGTTAAAGGAAAGGCCGCCTTAGGCCATTTCCGGTTTGTCCCAAAGGTTGAGCTTGACGCCGATGCCCATTTCCACCGCCTTGCGGTAGACGCTGCAGCCCCAGGCCACGTCTTCCACCGGCATGCCGCCGACCGAGTACACGATGACTTCGTCGTCGGAGGTCCGCCCCGGCGCCTTGCCTTCGATGATGTCGGCCATTTCGATCAAATCTTCCGGCTTGGATTTGCCTTCGTGGATCAAATCGGTGAATTTGCAGCCGATGATCCCCATCTTCGGATAGGTCGGGTACGGATATTCCGCTTCCCAGGCTTCGTACAATTCCTTGTTGTCGACAACGAATTTGCAGCTGGTCAGGAAGTCGTCGTCGAAGCGGGCCGCGCTGGGCATCGAGATGAAGGCGCCGGGCTTGACCCAGTCCCCGTTGATGTAGGGGTAGGTGTTGACCACGTTCGGGTCGTCGTCGGTCATCGCCGTCGTCGTCAGCGAGATCACGTCCGCGCCGCGCACCGCGTCTTCAACGGTGTCGCAGACCACGATGTCGTCAATCTGCGGGTATTCGGCCTTGACAAATTCGACAAAGGCGTCGAGGGATTTCTTACCCCGGCCCTTAATCTGCACCCGGTGCAGCTTCGGACAGGTCGCCGCGAAGGCCGCCAGGCTCGTCTTGCCCATGACCCCCGGTCCGATGATCGCGGCGGTTTCGCTGTCCTTTCGGGCCAGGTATTTCGCGCCGACCCCCGGGATGCCGCCGGTGCGGTAGGCCGAGAGCAGGTTGGCCGACATAAAGGCCAGCGGCGCGCCGGTGTCCTTGTCGCTTAACGTCATCATCAGAATCGACCGCGGCAGGCCCTTTTCTTTGTTTTCAATGTTGGAGCCGTACCATTTGACACCGGCCATCTGGTATTTGCCGCCGAGGTAGGCCGGCATCGCCATGAAACGGCGGTCCTGGGTGTTGACCGGCATCCCCGGGAAGGTCGGTTCGTCCGGGAACATGATCATGCACCCGTGGGAGTTGTGGTTTTCGCCGCCCATCCGGTAATCCCCGGCTTTGAGTAAGAGCAGCATGTCTTCCATCGACTGAATGCAGGCGCTCATGTCCTTGACGCCGGCTTTGATCATATCTGGTTCTGACAAATACAAGAAATCAATTTTCGTATCCATTTGCGTCCTCCTGTTACTTGGCTTCTTCTCATTTTATCACGTTTCGCACAAAAAAATGGAGCCGCACACCGTTTTCGGTGTTTCAGCTCCATTGCGTGTTCTTCTTTTGTTTTACACATCTTATTTTAGAGTCTGGTAATATACTAGAGTCAAGGGAATTTTATAAATTTTTATAATGGGATGTGCCGGTGATCAGCGGCATGTCGTGATCGAAGTCGTAGCGCACGATCGGCAGGGTGTCCGGCGCTTCGCCCCTTTCGACCCAGTCGGTCAGCCCCGCCATGCCGTCGGCTAGACTCACCGCCGGGCCGCTCCAGTCGAGAATGGAATGGCCGGCGAAGGGCATTCGGTACAGCCGGCAGGTGTCGGCCATCGCGTCGGCGCTTTCGAAATGTTTTGCCATGTCTTTGACGTAGGCGAAGGTGTTCACGAAGGGCACCACCGGGTCCCCCGTCCCCTGGGTGATGATAAGCTTGCCGCCCCGGGCCGCGAAGGCCGAAAGGTCCGAGCGCACGAAGTCCCATTCCGGGTGGGCGTGCCGCTTTTCCCATAGGGCTTCAAAATCGGCATAGCTCAAATCGTGAATGTCCAATTTTGGATCAGCCGCCAGCCAGCGCAGAATCTGCTCGGAAATCGGCATGACGGTCAGGCGGCCGTCGGGACGCCGTCTGAAATAGCCGTAAAGCGGGTTGCCGAAGGGCAGCGGCCACTGGCGGATCGCCGGGCCGTAACTGTGGCCCATGCGCCTGCCGTCTCGGGTGAAGGGCCCGCGCCACGTCTTCACCATCACTTCGAGATCCCTCTGGGTGATGGGCCCGGCGGTGGTCTCAACCCCCATCAGCCGGTTTAAATACGCTTTAAAATCCGGATCGTCTTCGTCAAAAGGGCGCTCGCCGATGGCCTGATCCGCCCGAGCCAGGGCGTAGGCCGCCTGGTATTTTTCCACCGGTACGACGTGTTTTTCATTTTCCTCGACGACAACCGCCCAGAGACTGGCGAACACCACATCCCATTGGTGGATCGCCGGCGCGTCGGCCCAGAGCCCGTCGTAATCCTCCGGATGGCACACCCCCTCGGTGAGCACCTGGCGGCCGCCGCCGGATGTCCCCTGGAGGTAGGCCTTTTCCGGCGCCCTGCCGTAGGCCAATGTCGTGACGGCTCTGCCCCAGACCGTCGCCTCGTGGAGCGCCCGGCCGAGCCAGCTTCCGATGTGGTCGAGCTCGGGGGTGCCGTCCGCCTTAAAGCCCCAGTCGCAGTTGAGGCGGGTGCCGGAGTCGTTGTCCGTCGCGGCGCAGGCGTAGCCGTTGGCCAGCGCCACGGGCCAGCTGAGCACGTTGAAACGCCCGGAGGTGTACCAGTCGATTTCATTGTTGGTGCCGCCGCCGGCGATCCCCATGAAGTTGCCGTTCCATTTTGCCGGCAGGTAGACCCGGAAGGCCGCGGTGTGGCCGTCGCCGACGTCCTGTCCGATGCGCACGACCCAGAAGGGCCCGAGGGCGGTCAGCGGGGCCTTGCCGGGCTCGGCGTACTGCCCGACCGGATAATAGGTCACACCGCGGAAAGAGAGCCCCGGCCCGTGGCTGAGCAGACGGCGCATCGCGTCCGACGTCGCCTGCGCCCGCAGCCTGTCCGAATAATCCGGCAGCTCCGCTGTATCCACCCACTGATACAGCGGATGGCCGAGCCATACGTTGATGCTCGAGTCTGGTTCTTTGGCGAGATTTATTTTCCGTTTCATGTTATTCCCCCTGGCCTGTGCCCATTATCGCTATTTTAATTTATTATACTGCTCTGCGTCTCGCTTTGTACAGGCAGAGAAATGCCGGGAAAGAGCAAATATCCGAAAAAACCGGTGCGCTGTGCACACCGGCGGAAATCATCTTTATAAAGTTGTCAGGGCTTCGCCTTTTAACGTTCCCATTTTCCAGGGGATCAATGCTTCGTGGCCGCCTGAGCGGCGATCGACCCGGTTGATCCACGCCGCTTCGTGGGCCGCTTTCGCGCGAAGGGACGGATTGGACGTGTCGAGCCCATTGAAGGATTGGTTGACGACCCACCATTTCACGCTGATCTGCGCGCGCTTGAGGTCATCCTCCAGCCGTTCGGCCTCGTAAACCGGTGTCGCCTCGGGCAGCGTCACGATGATGACTTCCGTCTCGTCGCTTTTGAGCCGCGGCAAAAGTTTTTTCACCGATTCCGGCGTTTTTCCCTGGGTCCGCTTCAGTTCCTTGTCGTAGCTGTCCGTCGATTCGAGCAGCAACAGGGTGTGGCCGGTCGGCGCCGTGTCGATCACGACGATTTCGTTTTCAGACTGTTCGACCAAATCGGCAAAAGCGCGGAACACTGCAATCTCCTGGGTGCAGGGCGAGCGGAGATCTTCTTTGATATAGTCGAGATCGTCTTCTGAAATTCCCGTGGCGATCGCTTCCTGTATCACTTCGTTCTGATATCGCTTCAGTTCTTCCTTTTCGTCGATATGGCTCATGCGCACGCCGTCATGGGCGTCCAGTACAAATTTTAAATGTGCCGCCGGGTCCGTCGTCGCCAAATGCACCTTTTGCCCCTTCTTCGACAAATCGAGGGCGATGGCCGCCGCGACGGTGGTCTTTCCCACACCGCCTTTGCCCATGGTGAAGATCACCTTGCGGTGATGGGCGGCAATGTCGTCGACCACATCCGCCAGCTGATACAGATGGGAAACATTGATTGTCTGCTCTGCGGCTGCCGCGTGGTCGGTCTTCAGCATCGCGCGGACGTTGTCAATCCCGGTGATGTTGTAAGTGCGCATTGGAATCTGAGAGGTGTCGATGTCCTGCAGCGCTTCTGGCATTTCCGCAAGGGCACGCTGCTGTTTATCGTACAGCGCTTCGGACACCGGGTCGCTGCCTTTTTTCGCAACGGCGTTCATGACGAGGACCTGCCGGTTGAGACCCAATTCCCGCAATTCGCGGGACGCCCGGGCCGCTTCCTTCAGCGGGGTTTCCTCCGGCCGCGCAACCAGCACCAGCGTCGTCTGCTCAGGGTCCGCCAGTGTCGCGACCGCCTGCTGATACACCTGCTTCTTTTCGTCCAGGCCTGAAAGCTGCCCGAGGCAGGACGCGCCGTGCTTGCTTTGCTGAATAAACCCCGCCCAGGCTGAGGGCAGCTGCAGCAGACGCAGGGTGTGGCCCGTCGGCGCTGTGTCGAAAATAATCTGGTCGTACTTTTCCTGAACCCCAGGATCGGTCAAAAATTCGGTGAATTCATTAAACGCGGCGATCTCCGTTGTACACGACCCCGACAGCTGCTCTTCCATATTTTGAATGGCCGATTCGGGCAATACCCCCCGGTACGGCGCCACTGCGCGCTCGCGGTACGCTGCGGCGGCCTGAACCGGATCTAAATTGGCAACGAAAAGATTGGGCACTTCCGGAATGGCGGTTCCTTTATTGTCAAGGTCCGCCGAAAACACGTCCTGAAGGTTAGACGCCGGGTCAGTGCTGACGAGCAGCACCCGTTTTCCCTGATCGGCGAGGAACACCGCCGTAGCGCAGGCCGTCGAGGTCTTGCCGACGCCGCCTTTTCCGGTAAAGAACACGTATTTTGTCTGCGTGACCGCCGCAGGATTGAATAATTTCATTTTGATGCCTCCGATGTTGTCAGCAGCAGCAGCCTCCACCGCAGCCACAGCCTGTATCCCCGTCGTCGTCTGAATCTGGCGCGTCCGCCTGCGGGCCGTCGAGTTTCAGCCAGCCGAAAACTTCTGCGTTGGTCGGATAACGGTCAGTCAAAACAACCGTGTCGTCGAGCATCGTAATCGGCAGCGCCTCTGTACCTCTGATCGCCAGCATGTTTTTGACGGTTTCAGTTTCTGCAAAGGCTGCCGGTGCGCTGTTCAAATTAAAACGTTCCACTTCGACGCCTGCTTTTTTCAAATCGTCAATCAACGTCGAAATCCGCAGCAGCTCCGGATCGATTGAAGGGCCGCAGAGCCCTGTCGAACAGCACATAGCCGGTTCAAATAATTTCAGTTTTTTCATGGTTTTGCCTCCTAAATGTATATCCGTTTTTTCCGTTAATGTCTCTCCCTGATCTGCCTTTCCTTTTGGCGGCACCCAAGGGGTATCTTCGCCAAAATAGGTGATCGCGCCAGCCGGGCAGCGCGTCCCGCAGCCGTGACAATGATCGACGCAGCCCACAGGATTGACCACCTGGGGCGTCGGCGCCGCGCCGCGGTCATAGACCCCGTGGCCGCACATCGCAATACATGCGCCGCATTCGCGGCAAAGGTCCCGATCGATGACCGGATACCAGTTTTCAGCCATTTGCCTATCCTCCTTTTTTACATTTATATATTTAAATTTATCAATGTATTGAGCAAAAACCCGCCCCTTCAAACGCTGTTTCAGCCGCAGGCGGGCCCTGAGCACTCTGACTCGACCGGCCTGCAGTCCAGCGCGGCGATAAATTGCTGGAAGGCCCGAAGGGTGTCGCAGTTCAGCGAATAATAGCACCATTTGCCCGCTTTTCTGACGTTGACCAGGCCGCAGTCCCGCAGAATCTTCATATGGTGCGACAGCGTCGGCTGAGAGATGTTCAGCGCTTCCAAAATGACACAGGCGCATTTTTCACAGCCCGACAGCGTCTGCACGATTTTCAAGCGGTTGGCATCGCCAAGGGCCTTGCAAATCGATGCGGTATCGATGGTTTCCATCTTATCACCTCTCACTTATTTCATATTGATATTGATCTATGTATAGAAGTTTATCAGATATATAGATATTCGTCAATATATAAAGCAAAAAAATAACAGACCCCACGCCGGGCCTGCTATTCTATTCTTTACCCAAATACAACGTCCAAGATCATCATCACCGAGAAGCCCAGGGCGAACATTATGACGCCGACATTCGAATGGGCGCCGACGGACATTTCCGGGACCAGCTCTTCGACAACGACGTAGAGCATCGCGCCGGCGGCAAAGCCCAAAAGGGCCGGCAGCACCGGCACGACGAGGTCGGCAAACAAAATGGTCAGCAGGGCCGCCGCCGGTTCCACGGCGCCGGAGCCGGCCCCGGCCAAGAACGCCCTGCCCTTCGACCGTTCAGCCGCGCGGAGGGGCATCGAGATGATCGCGCCTTCCGGGAAATTCTGAATGGCAATGCCGACAGAGAGCGCCATCGCTCCCGACACGGTCATGCTTTTGCCGCCGAGGAGCAGCCCCGCGTAAACCGCGCCGACGGCCATCCCCTCTGGAATGTTGTGGAGGGTGACGGCGAGGACCATCATCGTCGTTTTGGCGAGGTGGCTCTTCAGACCCTCGGGCTGGTCTTCATCGAGGTGCAGATGGGGAATCAGCTCGTCGAGGAGGAGCATGAAGGCGGTACCGCCCCAAAATCCGCCGACGGCCGGCAGAAAAGCCAGCCGGCCGAGATGGGCGCTTTGTTCCATCGCCGGGATCAAGAGGCTCCAAATTGAAGCTGCGACCATGACGCCGGCGGCGAAACCGGTCAACGCGCGCTGAAGGCCTTCTGACATCTGCTCCTTCATCAGGAAGACGCAGGCCGCCCCGAGGACCGTCCCCGCGAAGGGGATCATCAGGCCTTGAAAAATGGTGAGATTCATGTTTTTGTCCTTTCTTTATAATGCGTTCTATTTCTTTTTGGTTTCCGCTGCCGTGAGCTGCTGATACATCTTCATGAGCTCTGCAACACAGTCGGATTCGCTCATCTTCGTCGAAAACCCGTAAGCCTGCATCACCGCGCGGTCGTTCATCTGATGTGCTTTGCGAAGTTCCGGCGGCATCGTCAGCGGATCGTAAAGATCGGCCAGGGAACTGTCCGGATAAAGGTCGCGAGCGTCGAGAATCGCTTGCGCTGTTTTTTCGATCAGCGCCTTTTGCTTGTCAGTGGGTGTTGGCCAGGGGAAAGTATTATAAACAATGGTGTTTGCATAACGATAACTTGGACCAAAATAGCCGCAAACCGTCCGCATCCATGCCATATGAACATTAGAAGTCATTACGCCAAAAAGATATAAAGAATCCGTTGGAATAAAGTATAATTGATCTCCTGGAATCATACCATTTGTCACGAAACCAAACGGTACATAACGACGTCTTGAAGATGATACCTTCGGAATGCCAATATATTTGCCGTTTTTAAATTTACCACAAGGTCTAAATAAATGTGGCATGTCTTTAAGTTTATAGGCATCGCCCGTTTTTGTTTGACTTTCTCGCCATTTTTGACATTGCTTAACACGTTCCAATATTTCAGGGACCTTTTTCCAATCTGAAGGCTGAATATCCGGTAACCATAAACAATAACGTTTTATTCCCTTTATAAATTCTTCTCCCATCGAGAACGGCCGAATCCATTTTTCCGTAAGCGGATTTTTTTTGACCATTTCATTTTTTTCTTTTTCAGAAAGTAATAAATATCCATGTTCAGCAGGTTTAAATCCCATAGACATTTCTGGAATGTGAATAAATGGGTGTGAGCGTTTTTTAACAATAATATTGTCGGATTCGATGAGGTAGGGACTGATATTTTTTACTTGATGGCGTGTGTTTTCTTCATCAAAAAGAATGGCTTCTCTTGTTTGGTTATTGCTAAAACCAATAATGACACAAAATACATAAGCTTGATTAGAAGTCTCATTTGCCCACTTAAAGGAACGATAGGCAAAATTAATGTGGATGTTATCTGTTAACAGATTCTCCCAAAGAGGTTCAACTTGCTGTCCTTGGCAAATAGATGCAGTTGCAACAAAAGAACAAACAATATTTGTATTCTGTATATATAAAGAAGCCTTTTTAAACCAACAAGCAACATAATCTAAATTACCGCCCTTTTTTCCAAATAAATCAATTTTATCTTTTTTTTGATCTAAACTTTGCATACCCTTTGAAGAGGCGGAGGCCTTTTTTACTCGCCCAGTATTGGCTACAAACGGCGGATTCCCCATGATATAGTTGAGTTCACTTGCTGGCACGACCTCATTCCAATCCATCCGCAAGGCGTTGCCTTCGACGATATTGGCGTTGGTGGTCAGGGGCAGAAAGTCGAGCTCAGTTTTGATGATGCTTTCGGTCTCCTGCATCATCTGACTTTCGGCGATCCACAACGCGGTCTTGGCGACGGTGACGGCGAAGTCGTTAATTTCAATCCCGTAAAATTGCGAGATCGACACCTGAATCGGGTTTTCCATCCCCTCTAACGCGATCACAATCTGGCCGTGCTGCAGCTCGGAGATCACCTCGTTTTCGATTCGGCGGACCGACAAATAGGTCTCGGTCAGGAAGTTGCCGGAGCCGCAGGCCGGGTCCAGCCATTTAAGCGACGCGAGCTTGCGCTGGAACGCTTCGAGTTGGCGCTTCTTCGTCTTCCAGACCTGTTCAGCTTTGATATCGGCAAATTCAGCTTTCAAATCGTCGAGGAACAGCGGGTCGATAACTTTGTGAATGTTTTCGATGCTCGTGTAGTGCATCCCGCCCTTGCGCCGTGTTTCCGGGTTCAAGGTCGATTCGAACACCGCGCCGAAAATCGTCGGGGAAATCCCCCGCCAGTCGAAGTTTTCCGACGCGTCGATTAAAATCACGTGCTTCAGTTCTTCGGTAAAGGGCGGAATTTCGAGCGCCTCGTCCGCGAAAAGCCCGCCGTTGACGTAGGGGAAGGCGGCGAGATCGTCGGCCAGAAAACGGTCGCGCTCTTCGATCGGCGTATCGAGGATTTTAAATAAATCCTTCAATGCACCGCGGAGCCGCTGCGGCTCGAAGCTCGCGACGTAATCGTGAAAAGACGCGCGCTCAAAAATCCCCGCGTCCTCCGCGTACAGGCAAAAGACCAGGCGGACGCACAACGCGTTCAGGCTCCTCAAATCCGCTTCGCGCTGTGCCTTTTCTTCGGGCGTCTCTTTTTTCGGCGTTCCCTCCGGCAGGCCAAACTCCTTGGCGAAGGCGTCGTAGAGCTTGCCGACGATGTTCCCCGCTTCGATCGACACCTTCATTTCGTGGGAGACCTGCTTCACGTCCTGCTTGATTAGGAAATCGAGCATCGGGTACTTGTCCTGCAGCTCCGGTAAGCGGATTGTCATCGGCTCAAAATCCTTCGTGTTCACCTGGTTCATATCGTAAATCCAGATTTCTGCGAAATTACAGGTCACGATCCACCGCGCCCGCTCCGAGAAATCCAAGTTGTCACTGTAGCGCTTCGCCTGCTCGTAGGGCGTCAGATCGATGCCGCCCGAGTTGTGAATCTTCTGGTCTAAGCCTTTGCCGAGGCTTTTCTGCTCGATGATGACCTTCGTCTCCGGCAGGTAGGCGTCGATGCGCTTTTTGTTCCCGTCGACGTAAACCTTCTTTTCAAAGTCGACGTGCTGTGTCACGTCCGCCATCCCGAGCACATCGTGCAGCAGCTCAATCCAGTAGGACCGGCCGTCCTCGTCCTCATTGCCTCGCCCCTTCCATCTGTTGATAAACTGGCGCGCGGCCTCGCGCTGTTCTGCGTCTGTCATCGCCTGTGCCCTCCCCTTTAAATCATTGCTTGTTTTTTATTTTACCATATTATGGCTGACGCGCCGAGACAAAGAAAAAACGGGCAGCGCTCAGGCTGTCCGTTACCAATGAATCCATCTTACCGATCGCTCCGCCTTCTGCGGAAGCTGTGCCCTTTGTCCTGGTACATGCTGAAGTCTGCCTTCGTGAGCAGCGCGTCAAAATCGGTCACCTTGCCGCACCTGCAGGCATAGCCGATTGCCATGCTGATGCCATTGTTGACCGCGCTCTGGCGCATATGATGGATCAACAGGCGGATATCCCGTTCCTCCAAATCTTCAGTCACGACGACGAACTCGTCGCCGCCGGTCCGGAAAACGCTGTCCTCACCCGCACATTCTCGGAGCACCCGCGCCGTTTCACTGATCAATACATCACCGGCGTGATGGCCTTGGGTATCGTTGGTGTTTTTCAATCCATTCAAATCGATAGAAATCACGCCCAAGGTGCCGTCACCCTGCCATGCCTGAATGCGCTGTTCCAGCGCCCAGCGGTTGCCCGCGCCGGTCAGCTGGTCGATCAGGCTTTGTTTCTCCAGCTCCCGCATGCTGTTCCGGTTGCGGACCATCACCGCGATGAAATCCGTCAGCGTCGAATACAAGACGCTTCCAGTATTAAAGCTTTCTTCCGACGGGTTGACAACCAGTGTAAAGCCTTCCGTCTGATTCTGCAGCAAGAGCTGCCCGGACACAAAGCGCCTGACCCCGTGGATGCGGAACGAAAATCCCGGATGTTCCTTCTGAAACGCCTCCATGTCGTCGACCATCACCAGCCGTTTTGAAACGAACTCGCTGTACAGCGCCCGCAGCTCTGTCCTCGGAATGCTCTGGAGCTCCGCCTGAAGTGGGACCACGCCCGGCGCCGTCCATTCGTGGGTGGCGCTGACGGTATTGTCGTCCCGTTCTTCTAAAATGAGGAACCGCTCCGGCTGCATGTTCTCGGCGATGCTCGAGATGGTCTTTTCGATGCTCTTTTCGGGGTCGGCCTCCTGCATTCCGTGGGAAATCGCCTCATTGGCCCGCATTTCCTGGTAAACCAGTTCATGATCCCTCGCCAGCGAGTCGATGTATTCGTCCATGTTGAACGAGATCGTCACCTTGAGTGTGCGTTTTTCCCACATGGTCAGAAAGGAGCGCGTCAACAGGTTTTCCCCGGTTTTGTGGTTCATACGAGATGCCGAAAGCGCCCGGTCCATCCGCAGCATCAAATTCGGGCAGTCCCGGCACGGCGCATCAAAACCCTCTAACACGTTATAACAGCGGCATCCTTCCAGGCTGGCGTCCGGATCGAGGCCTAAATCCCGCCTCGCGGCCGGGTTCAGGTAGACGAGCTCGTAGGTATCGGGATCACTCATGATAACGCGTTCCGAAAGCGAATCCAACACTTCCCGCCTGATGATGATGCGGTCTTCGGTGTAGGGTTTATCCCCGTACACCGCTTTTTCTGCACTGCTCAACCGCCGGGTCAGAAGCTGGAGCATTTCGTCAAAGCTCATGACTTCTGAGCCGTACGCTGTGGCCTGGGTCAGCAGGGGATTGGTCTGAAGGCTCATCTGTTTCCACAGCAGCGGAAGCGTCCCCGCTACCTCGTCGAGCTTTTCCTCTAAATTGCCCATGTTCCGCTTTTGGCAGAAGCAGAGGAAACAGCAGAGCCCGATCCGCGCAATGGCCCAGCCGGGCGTCAGGGACTCCCGAAGGGTCGTTGACAGTTTGCTCAGAATCACTTTCGCATGTTCCGCATTCTTTTGCATCACATCTGCAAAAGCCGGTACATCGATCAACAGTCCGACGTAATCCAGTTTCCGCAGGCGATACTGGTCCGCGTAGATCAGTCCGGCCTCAATGGCACCCCGGAAGCTTAAAAGTCCGGTCTCGCGATCGACCAGCCCCAGACGAGACGCACCGTTTTCTGAGTGGCTGCCCTCGATCATGCTTAAGGTCCCCGCAATTTCCTTTTCCTGATACCACGGTACGCGGACGACCCGGACTTCCCGAAGCCGGCCCCCCGTCAGCGCCAGCTCTTCCTCACCGGCGGGCTGCCCTCCGGCATGAGACGCCTGCTCCGCATTGGGGTCGAGCGAATCGAAATGGCAGCCAATTTTTTGGGCCGTTTTTCCCAAAAACGCGGACGCGTCGTGGACGCCCTCTTTTTCCTGAAGCCTTTTACTGGCGCCGAGGATCCGCCCGTCTCGGTCTTCCCAGTAAAACGAATAGGGCGACGCTTCACAGAGCGATCGGAAAAGGCTGCTTTCCGCCAGGGTTTCCGGCCGCACGCTTCCGGTTTCTGAAATGCCGAATGACCGGCTGAGCACCGGCAAAAGGGTGTCCCGGTCGCTCTTTCGCTCCCAGATATCTTCCCGTTCACAGAGCAGGACGTTCTTCGTCGTGCTCTTGTAAATCAGCAGCGCTTCAAAGACCGTCCAGCGATAGGTCCCGTCCCCTTGGCGGATGCGCACCACCTCCGACTTGGCGGCGCCGCCTGCGGTCTGGATCCCCGCCTGAACACCGCGCACAAAGGCCAGAAAACGCCCACGGTCATCCGGATAAACCAGTTTTTTGGCAAAGGCGTTCATGAACGCCTCAATCGAAGACGGCGCCTGATGCGCGTTGATCTCCGGATGGCCAGACCGCAGCACATTGACCGCTTCTTCTCCGCGGTCGATCAGATAAAACCCTTCAAAAAGCTGGTAGATGTTGCGCAGGGTCTGATCCAGCGTTTTCGCCTGCTGGATCGCCGCGTTGTTGCTGATGTTGTAGATATGGGCTTCGCCGACCCAAGACTGTTTGGTCCCGGCAATCCAGCGGACACTCAGGCGCATATACTGGCCATTGTCCGCGTAGGTCAGGGTTTCTTCTTCCTTCGACTGCAGAGCCTTCGTCAACAGCCGCCGGAATCGGCTGCGGAAAGGATAGCCGGCATCCTTCAGATTGGCGTTAGCCTCGGCCATACTCTGCGTGCCGGTGCTTCGCATTTCCCGCTTATAGGCGTCATTTTCAGCGAGCAGGGCAATCTGCTTTCCGTCGAAACTGAAAAGCGCCGTCGGCGAATCGGAGACGATATTGACATTCTCTGCGGCATCCATCAGATGGGCTTCCTCCGGCCGTTCCATCTGCAGCCCTTTGCTTCGGATGAAGGAAAAGGTATCGTCGTACATCATCGGCCGCCCGTAGAAATACCCCTGGATCCGTCCGCATCCGATCTTTTGCAGAAAGGCGACCTGTTCCTGGGTCTCGACCCCTTCCGCCAGGGTCTGCACGTTCAGCATCCTGGCCATCGTCACCACCGAGGTGATGATCTGCCGACTGCGGTCGTCGAAATGACTGAAAAAGCCCATGTCGATCTTGATCACATCGAAATGAAAATTGTGAAGGGAATTCAACGAAGAGTACTCGCTGCCGAAATCATCCATCCACACTTGATAGCCGGCCTGCTGGAATTGATGCACGGTCCTGGACATGCTCAGATGGTTCCTGACCATGACCCGCTCGGTGATTTCAAAACAGAGGACGGCTCTCGGAATCTGGTAGCGCTCGACCATCTTCTCGATGGTGTCGATGGGGCTGGCCACCTCGAAGTCGTAAGCTGAAAGATTCATCGAGACCGGGACCAGCGGCAGGCCGTTGTCCAGCCGGTCGCGGACCAGCCGGCAGACCTGCTCGAGGACGTAGCGGTCCAGCCGGTTGATGAGCTGCGCATTCTCCAGCACCGGGATAAAGACACTCGGGTAAAGCATGCCCAGCTCGGGGTCCTCCCAGCGCGCCAGTGCTTCGTACCCGCTCAGCTTGCCTGTCAGGGTCCGGATCACTGGCTGGAAATACACCTTGATGTAATGGTTGTCGAGCGCCTCGTTGAAATGGCGGAGCACGTAAGCCTTGTTGGCGATGGTCTCGCCCATCGCAGGCTGGTAGAAAGCAACGCTCCGGTTGCCGTCCGTCTTGATGGTGTCACAGGCAATTTTGGCCGAGTCGAAAGCGTGCCGCAATGTGTCCAGCGTATCCTTTTCTGTCGGCTTGTAAATTCCCACCTTCAGCTGAATCCCGTCGTCGTTAATGTAGCAGTTCACTTCATTGCAGACCTGCTCCAGCTTCGCCTCGAGGTCCGCCGACGGCAAAAGCCCGACGAAACGATCCGCCGCCAAATGCCCGACCAGCGCGCCTGGAAAGACTCTGGTAATGGTTTCGGCCATCTTCTTCAGGATTAAATCGCCCCGGTGCATACCGTACAGCCGGTTGTATTCATTGAAGTTGGTCAGATCAAAACTGGTCGGGCAGAAAGCGCGCACCTCCGGGAACGTTTTCCGCTTCTGTGCTTCGGTGAGCGCCGCCTCGAAGAAATCGTGCATGCCCAGCACCCCGGTCTTATCCTTGGCCCTCAAGTCGCTTGCCATCTGCTCCGCTGAAACAAATAGGAGGACGTAAGCCCGCCCGAAAGGCGTATCCTTCAGCGTGCCGACCCCTTCAGCCTTTCGGAAGTAGCCTTTTTTGGTCTGATAATGGAATGTAATCGGGAAATGCTCCGGGTGATCTCCGGCCAGCTGCGAAAGGGGCTTGTAATCCTCGTCTTCCATTAAATTTCGCCAGCTTGCAGAAAAAAACTGAAGGAAATCCTCCGCGTCTTTGCATTCGTAGAGCGACGCCACCTTCTCGTTGGCAAAAACGATCCGCTCTGTATCGTCCGCAAGGACAAAACAGACTCCGCCTTCGATCAGGTCAAAATAAGTCTGGCACTGCGCCTGCCGGTGATCCTCCGCCTCTGATCTATTCGTCACAATTTTCTCCATGCCGTTACCTCCCGCTGAACCATCCAAATTGATAAATACGCTTTCATCTTACCTCAATCTCAAAGATATCGTCTGTACTCTGATTTTAGTCATCGCTTTTGGTTTTATATTACCATATTTTCTCTTAGTGTACTAAAAAAAGCAAACGCCATTTTTGACGTCTGCCTTTGTTTAAAATCCTCCACATCTGATCAAACTGGCTCACCCGCTATTTCCTCAAGTTTTTCCGACAAGGTCTGTCTGAGTTTTTCAAATGCCGGAATGAAACTGTCCCGAATCAAAAGCAGCAGCTCGTCGATTTCATCTTCATTGTAGATATGCACCGACACGTTTCGTTTTTTCAGCATCACAAGCCAGGTGTCGGCATCGTCAACAAAGCCGAATTGATAACCGAGCTGTAAAATTTCTCTCGGCGAACCCGTGTCGGCCTCGCTGACACCGTGAAGGCGCATCACCGCCTGCAGTGCTTTCCATGCGAGTTCGAAAGTCAAGTTAAATTGCCCAATCACCCCTGTACGGTAAATGTCATTGTCATTCGCCATTTCAAAATCAGCCTGTTCCAGCACAGCTAGGCAATTCGAAAAATTGTCAAACTTTTTCATATAGAATCACGCCATCCCTTTTAATTTCCTCTTTAAGCTCATCAGAAACGCTGCGGTTCATATCGACAATATCAAACATTAAGAGCGAGTGGATTTTTTCTTTAACGTCCCAGTAAAATCCATCGACATCACCGCCGGATACGGCGATATCAATGTCACTTCTCTCTCTTTGTGTACCCCTTGCCCGTGATCCGAAAAGAATGATCTTTTCAATACGATGATCCTGGGCAATCTTCGTCAATTCTCTGCGTACTCGATCGGGAATGTTGTATTGCATTTCTGATCACCTCCGAACCGGATTTGTCATATTTAAGTTTATTTTATCACATTTCATTTTGCCCTAAAACACAAAAAGCGAACGCGGCACTGCGTTTGCTTGAAATGGCCATCTAACCGGCCGTTGCTATGATGATCTCGTTGGTTTTGACGTTTCCACGTCATGTAATCATTTTGTATGTATTTATGATCCCAGTCCGGATCATAAGTTTTCGCCGTTTGCTGTCATCTGGCAGTCGTGATACAAGTCGTCTGCCAGAATCAAAATGACATCCTTGAGCTCCAGATGATCCGTGAATGCTGAGGGAATGCCGCTTAAGCCAAGGAAGGTGCCAACGATATTGCCCGTCACCGCGCCGGTTGAGTCGCTGTCTCCTTCGTGATTAACCGCCGCCGTCACCGCTTTTTTGAAATCCGTGCTGTATTTCAGCGAACAATTTTCAACTTCACTTGCATATTGCATATTAGTCTTAAATCGACAACTGACTATTCTGTTATTCTCTTTAATTGAACCTGTCAGAATTTCCGACAGGTTGCCCTGGTGCAAATTATTTTGTGGATGTATTATCGGGATCCTTATGTTGATCGCGGACTGTTTCCAAATCTTCGTTCCATGTGTCCGCAATCATATCTGTTTTTTCAACCTTGAAAATGACTGGACGAATTCCATCATTGCACGACACGATGACCATCCCCTCTTTGTTGGTAAATCCACCATCCCCATAGATATAACCGGCACCTTGTGAGATCGCCAAGACATAGTCTCTCATGCAGTTCCACGCATTGTCGCAAAGGCCTGCCGGTTTCTGCCAGCCATTGGAATAGAAAACCTGTCCGACAGAATGCAGTTCACATAAACCATATCCTTCCGGCGCGTATTTCTCAGCTCTCTCTTTATTGAACGTCACTTCGATTACCGATATTTTTACTTTTCTTAGTTTTTCACCTTTCATTGTCTAGCCTCACTATGATTGGATTCATGTCTCTCTATTCGTCATCCATTCTTTTTTCTGCCGCCCTACAGACGTGATAGATCAAGGCGATAGACGAAATCATCCATGTAGAAACCATGGCCGATATCATTCTTTTCGTCACGAATTTTTTTAAAGCCAAGATGCTCATAAACCTGACACACAGGATTCAGCTTATTGACATTCAGCTCAATGCCATTGCGTCCGATCTTTTTCGTTTCCTGAACAATAAAGTCGAGCATCTGATGTGCGTAACCCTTTCCCCGCTCGTCGCGGTAAAGATAAAATTTACTCAAATACATGACCTGCCCTTTCGGGTAAAACGCGATAAAGCCGACCGTCCGTTCGCCGTCGGCCACGAAAAAATAGCGATACCCGCTGTCAAGTTGTTTCGCGATCGCGTCTTCGCTCTGAAACAGCTGAAGCATATAATCGTTCTGCGCTTTGCCAATCAGCGGATCAAAATGCTCTCTGACAATGGCGGTTGCCATTTTGGACATTTCCGCGATGCCCTGTTCATTGTCAGAGCACAATTCTTTGAAATGCAATGTCTGTCACTCCTATTTTATATTTTAAGCTATGTGATGGGATGTTGTACGCTGTGCTGCCGCCTCTGCCCTCATCATTTTAAATTGTTACTTAATTTTACCACATTATATTCGACATTATATTCGACACACCGAGACAAAGAAAAAAGCAAACGCCGAGTGGCATTTGCCTTAAAACCAAGCCGACAGAAAATACGTGTCTTTCAATCCTTATTTTGGGGAACCGTCCGCCACCGGAGTATAAAGTACAGCACTTCCATCACACAGGTGGTCATCCAGCCCACCGGATACCCGAAGCCGACGACGCGCGGCGTGTTGATGACATAGCGCGTGATCACAAACAGATAAGTCTGGCGCACCGCCACGAAGCCGAGCAGCATGATCACCATCGGCCCCAATGAATCCCCACGGCCGCGCAGGGCAGCGGCCAGCACATGGTTGACCGCGTTAAAGATCAGGAAGAAGCAGTTCGTCCGGATAAATAGGGTGCCGATCGTGATGACATTTTCTGCCTGAGAAAAAAGGCGGATACACGCCGGCGCGAGCACCCAAATCAGGCCGGCGATGGCGGCAGTCACCACGACAGAAATCGAAACCGCGGTAAAGGTGCCTCTATTCATTCGGTCCTCCTTGCCTGCGCCACAATTCTGTCCGACAAAGGTCGACGCCGCCATGGCCATGCTTTGAATCGGCAGAAAGATAAAGGAGTCCAGCTTGTTGTAGCAGCCCCAGCCCGCCATGCAGGTGGAACCGAAAAAGTTGATGTACGACTGAACAAAAATATTGGACAGCGCCGTAATGACGGATTGGATCCCGCTCGGCAACCCGATCGCCATGATCTGCTTGAGCAGCTTTGTATCAATCATCATATCTTTCCAGGAAAACCAGTAGACGGCATCCGTGCAGATCAGCAGGCGCAGAACCAAAACGGCCGAAATCGCCTGCGCGATAATCGTCGCGTAGGCGACACCGGCGATCCCCAGATGGAAGCGAATGACAAACAGAAGATCCAAAAAAATATTCAGAGTGCTCGTGACAATCAGGAGCAGCAGCGGCCGCGTGGAATCACCGACCGCGCGCAGAATGCCGCTGCCGATATTGAAAATCAGCAGTCCCGCGATCCCCGCAAAATAGATCCTCAGGTACTGCGCGGCCTGATCAAAGACATCCGCCGGTGTGGCCATCAGCCGAAGCAGTGGCCCGACCGCCAGAATCCCCACGATCGTAAACAGGACGCACATTAAAAAGGTCATCGTGATTACTGTCTCGACGGCGTCGTGCAGCCGCTGGTGTTGCTGAGCGCCAAAGGCGTTGCTGATCACAACCCCGGCACCGACGGAAAAGCCATTGAAGAAAAAGACCGCCAAATTCACGACCATGGTCGTCGCCCCGATGGCGGCCAGCGCCTGTGTGCCGACAAAATTGCCCACGACGATCGAGTCGACGGTGTTGTAGAGCATTTGAAAGATATTGCCCCACATCAGTGGCAGCGCGAACATCAGAATCTCCTTTGCGATCGGGCCACTGGTCATATCTTGTGTTTGATTCATTTTCTCATCTGATTTCTCTGTGAAATACACGTACGCAAAAAAGCAAACGCCGATTTGCGTTTGCCTTAATCCATAAACAAGTCAATCATTGACGATATGCGGTTTGATATTAAGGGCGCGGTTATTGCAGATCTGTCAATACCTCACCAATATCGCCGTCGAGACAAATGCTGCGGCCTTCAATCTCTTTGGGACAGAAAGCTTCGCCGTAATTGACACAGGCGTACACCGCCTTTTCGTTTGTCATCGTCATCTGCCAAAAGGGGTATTTGACGATCACCGGCGTGTTCGCGCCGACGCCAAGCTCCAGATACAGCACGTGAAGCGATTCGTGCCGGCGCAGGAAATCGGCGTACGCGGCCGAGGCCCGATGCCAGCCCGCGTCCTCTACAAAGGACTCATCCGCACGGAGGTTCATCACCACGTCTGAGCCATCAGCCGGGCATTTGGGAATCAGTTCTGTCGGAATCCGCATCGCAATCCCGCTCTCCGGCACCTGAAAGACGCCGTTTGCGTCTTTTTCAAATCCCTGGGCCATCATGGCCTTCGTGACCCACGCCTCGTTGTCGTAGGTATGCTGATTTTCAAAATTCACGCTCTGGAACAGACCGTAATCGCCCTGGGTGTAGAAAAGCCGCTTTTTGTCAAACCCGGCCCGCTGAAACTGGTGATCCACATTCGTCGTGACGACAAAATAATCCTTGTTTTTGACCAAGTTCAAAAGCTTTGGATAGACCGGCTTCGGCGCGTCGATGTAACGGTTGTAATAAATGTGCCGTGCCCACCACGCCCAGCGCGTCTCTTCGTCCGGGAACGGATAAAAGCCGCCGGAATACATATCGCGGATGCCGTAGGCTTGGGCAAAATCGAAGAAATACCGATTAAAGCGTTTGCCGTTGTAGGTCAATCCCGCAGAGGTGGAGAGCCCGGCGACCGCGCCGATCACAATGGCATCGGCATTGGCGATCTCATCTTTTAATCGGCTGAGCTGTTCCGCTCTGGTGCCGGTCCCGTGGCCAATCTGGCCGCTGATCATCCGCACCGCACCCAGTCCCTTTTGGATGCTTTCCTGGTAGCCGTTGGGCATATCATCGTAAAAGTTTTTCATAGTACACCTTGTCCTCGTCTTTAAACACATTGAAAACCACCCGTTCCACCGCGCCGGGGTGAGCTGCCATCCATTGGTCGACTGTGTGAACCGCGATCTCCGCCGCGCGCTGATTCGGGAAGCGGAAACCCCCAGTCGAGATGCAGCAGAAAGCTACGCTTTTCAGCCCATTTTCCCTGCACAGCTCGAGGGTATTGCGGTAGCAGTCAGCCAGATCTTTTTCGAGGGCCGGCGTCAGCCCGAAATGCACAATCGGTCCCACGATGTGGATCACCTTTTTCGCCGGAAGGTTGTAAGCATCAGTCAGCATCGGCACCGCAGTCGGCTGCTCGTAATCCCGGCCGTACCGGATCCGCAGCTGGTTCATCTGCCGATTGCATTCAGCGCGAAGCTGCACCCCCGCAAAGGTGTGAATGCAGTTGTCGATGCAGGTGTGCATCGGCACAAAGCAGCCGAGCATCTGCGAATTGGCCGCGTTGACAATGGCATCGGCCCCAAGCCGCGTGATGTCGCCCTGCCAGATGGACAGGCCGTCTCTGATCACCGGAATGTCCGAAAGGGTCACAATCCCCTTTTCCTGCGCCCGCGCCGACAGATAAGCGTCCTGCACGCGCAGCACGTCGTCGGGCACCTGCCGCGGCATACGGATATTCATCAGCGAACGCAGGAGGGTGCGTTTACCGTCTTCATCCCTCGGTGTTTCCAGATCTTTATATTCCGCGGAGTCGGCTTTGAACGCGTCCACGAGGAAATCCAGCCGCTGCGCTTGAGTTGTTAATTCTTCCACAGTGTCCACCTCCCAAATCTACAATTAAAATGGTGTGAAATCAAATCACCGTGCGGCATCGCATTGCCGGCCACGTCATCTTTCTGTAATTTTCTTCATTACATTTAATGTGTCTATTGTAACGTCATTGGGATGTCATGTCAATAATTATAATAAAAAATATTACAAAAAAAGCAAACGACGATGCGTTTGCTTTTTCAATATATCGTAATAATTTATGCTTCGCTGAAATGCGCCTTTGCGAATTCCATATCCTGAACCAGTTCGACGGTGCCGAGGTATTTTCCGTTCCGATCTCTAACCGCCGTGTAGGTGACCAGCATGGTTCTGCCGTTCTTTTCCATCCAGACCGGCACACTGTCCTTTTCGCCGGAGCGGAAGCTGTCGAGGATGGCGCGCACCATCGGTTCGATTTTCGGCGGATGGCAGGAGAAGACTTCTCTGTCGATCGCCGCTTGCGGGCGTTTGAACACCTTCGGCCCTTCGTTAAAGAAGCGGTTGATGTTGTCCGCGTCGATGAAGCTGATTTCGAGAGGGATCGTGTTGAGCAGCGCGGTCAGCTGTTCGACGGTCATGTGGCCGCCTGGCATCACAACTTCTCCGTCTCTCGGCAGCACGTCGGTCAGTGATGGTGCCGGCGCCTGTTCGGCTTCGTCCCAGGTTTCCCGTTCAACGCCAAAGACCACCGCGTAGTCCTTTTCGTCCTGATAAATCGAGAACCATTCGTCCTGGCTGAAATTCACCGCGCAAATCGGGAAAAGGATGTTGCTTTCCTTGTAGATCATTTCTTCCGCGCGGACGATCACTTTTTCGAGGCGGTCGCGCCACGCGCTGTCCCGATCTTCGATTTGAGCGAGTTCCCCTAATTCGTCGCGAATTTCATCGTCGACAGTCCACATCACGTCGGATGGGCCGGAAATCCCGTAGTTCACCTTCAAAAGCGGGTAGATCAAATCGCCCTTTTTCGCGTAGTGCACCGAAATTTCCCGGAGCTGCGCGAACAATTCAGGTGTCAGGCTGTCGTCCGCGAGGGCTTCCCGCACCGCTGCGATGATTTTTTCGAGGGCATCGTTTTCCCGCTTGAACTGGCGCATCGGATGACCGGTAATCCCAGCCAGAGCCCGAGCCCGTTCGTTTTTATCCACGCCTTTGAGGTCGGGCGCCGCCGCCGCGGCGTTTTTTCGTTCCATCGACGCGGCGACTTCCTTTTCCGCGTTGGCGATTTGTTCTTCGCGGGTCGCGCCGTGGAACAATGCGGAGTGTACGTCGCAGAGCTGCTGCACTTCCTGAAGCGGGGTCCCTTCTGCGAGGAGTTCCTGTTCCGCTTCCATGATTTCAGAGGCTTCCACGTCGCTGAAATGGGCGACGAAATCGGCGCGGACGCTTTCGAGATCTTCGCCATCGCCGAGACGTTTGAGGTAGCCCTTTAACATCGCCTTTCGTTCGTCGGACATCGGGGATGCCGCCTTTGCAGACGGCTTCGCCCCCGGTGCGGCGCCCACCGCCGGCATGTCGCCGGCCGGTTCGAAGCCGTTGGCCAGCAGCGCCCGCGCTACATCGATCATCGAAATGTGCTTCATTTTCGCGCCCTTCGGGATCGTCATCACCTTGCCCACAGAGTTCAGCATCGCCCTTTTCGTCACTTCCGTAAAGCCCAAATCGGCCATGATGTCTTTGAGTTCCGGGTACTGTTTCACGAGGGTGTACACCGACTGATTTAAATCAATTTGCTTTGCCATGATTTTGCTCGCTTTCTAAAACCCTTAGGCTGTCGTTTATTCAAGGGTCAGCAGCAGTGCCATCTTGAATTTTTCCGTCGCTTTTACTGAATGCAGGCCGCCCTTGGCGAAGTGGAAGTTTTCGCCCGCTACAATCGGATGATCTTCGCCCTCGTAGCCGATGACCCCTTCGCCGTCGAGGGCGAAAATCAGCGCTTCACCCGGCGCCGCGTGTTCCGAGAGGGCTGTGCCCTTGTCAAAGGCCATGACGACAAATTTCATCTTGTCGTTGTGAACGACGTCCATGTTGACGATTTTTCCGTCCTGATAGGGTACCAATTCCGCCAATTTAAAAACTTCCCCTGCGTGTACTGCCTGATTCATTGTATCCTCCTTGTGAATTTCAATTTCTGTATAAACCGCGCCGTCTGCCGTGCGCATGCCGATAGGCCGATCCGTCGGCGTCAGGATGCCGTCTCCGGCTGAAAGCCCGCGGACAAAGCCGTCGGTTCCGTAGACCTCGAGACTGCCCTCTGCAACCAAAATCAATTTGTAATACGGAAAGATTTCCGCGCTGATGTCCGTTCCCGCCGCGAGGGAGAAAACCACGACCGCGTTCCCGCCGTCGTAAACGGACTTGGAAATGGTGCATCCCGGCACCGGTTGATTGTCCTTCGCGATGGCGAAAACTTCACCAACTTTTTCGTTCATGACTGGCATCACTGTCACCGCCTTTCTGAAATTTTGATATTGCGTTTCTAATTTACTCTTTATTGTGCTTTGATTATGTCACATCTGTAGTAGACGGTCTGTGGTTTTAACAACATTCTAAAAAATAATTTGACCGCTCTGACAAAAAAACGGCACCGGACTCGTGAGAATCCAGTGCCGCCAAATCATCAAACTGCCTTTATTCCACCCCGTCCAACGCTTCCTCGATCGGCGTGTCCCCGCCGGTCATGTAGATAATCTTGCGGAAGGTGTTTGGTTTGTCTAGCACCCCAGCGAGCACTGCTGCGACGTCCGGAATCGGGTTGGACGTGCCGCGTTCAGGATCGATTTCGATTCTGCCCGTCGCCGGTTCCTCGGTTAAGACGCACGGCCCGACAATCGTGTAGTCGAGCGCGGTGTTGCGGATCAGCCACTGATCGGCGAAGAAACGGGCGATA
Organism: uncultured Pseudoramibacter sp.; assembly: GCF_903789625.1. Taxonomy (NCBI): domain Bacteria; kingdom Bacillati; phylum Bacillota; class Clostridia; order Eubacteriales; family Eubacteriaceae; genus Pseudoramibacter; species uncultured Pseudoramibacter sp. Next base: position 45,877 of record NZ_CAIFFF010000006.1, read on the forward strand.
TCGTAATTCACAATCGACGCGAGAGAGGGCTCTTCCTGCCATTTTTCAGGCTGGATCGAGTAAATCGAGCTCAGCTGCACGTAGCGTTTAATCCCAGCCTTTTCACAGGCCTGCATCAGCTTGACACAGCCAAAGGCGTCAGTCTGCAGCAGATCTTTGCCCCTGGATCCGGCGAGGAAGTACACGGCGTCCATGCCGTCGATCTGCGCCGCCAGCGCGTCGACCTCTGCGTGAAGGTCCAATTTCTGAGGATAAATATGGTCCCCCATTACAATGTGGTCCTTGTGGCGCGCGCCAGCGTAAATATCGTGCCCCTGACCCGCCAGAATGCGGATCGTTTCGGTGGCCACTCTGCCGCTGCCGCCGGCTACAAATATTTTCACAATGCTCACCTCCGTATTTGAATATTAATTTCATCATATCAAATCCTAGAGAGAAAGAGACGATGTTTTTTCATAAGTACACTTTGATTAAGGAAAGTGCCAGCTATCTCACAATCCCCGCAGCCATTCCGGCTTGAAGTTTTGATTGTTCTGGACCGTTTGAATCGCGTCGAGCATTTTCGGGATGTCGGCGTCCAGGGTCCCGCGCAGGTTTAAATAATTGCTCGCGTGGTTGCTGCGGAAGACGGTGCCGGGCGACGTGACGTTTTGCAGAAACAGCGCTATCTCCTCGAGGTCTTCCTCGGGCGAAAGCATCGCGAAGGCGCCCGACTCCACGTCCTTGAGCAGCGGCGCCCCCGGTTCAAGCATTAGGGTGAGGGCCCCAAGGTAATCCGGCCGAATTTTCGAGACGACCCGTGCACTTGCCACCGCGTGTTCCTGCCACAGCGCTTTGCCGCCGAGGCCGGCGATCATCGTTAGCGAAAGGGCCATGCCCGCGGCCTTGAGCCGTTTTCCGGCTGCGGCGATTTCTTCGGCGCTGACCCCCTTGTGCACGCGTTTGAGCACCGCGTCACTCCCAGATTCCATGCCCATGTAAATCATCGAAAGGCCTGCCTCGCGCAGCGCGGTGAGTGCCAAATCGGATTTGCCCAGCACGTCGGTCGGCGCGCCGTAGGCGGTGACCCGCTCCGCGGCGGGAAAGGCGTTTTGCAGCACGTCGAGTATCCGGAGCAGCTGGTCCGTCGGCAGGATCAGCGCGTCGCCGTCCGCCAGGAAAATCCGCCGGACCTGATTGCCGTAACGCGCGGCCGCCTCCCAAATGTCCCGTTCGATCTCGTCCATCGGCCGAATCCTGAAGCGCTTGTCCTTGTACATGCTGCAAAAGGTACAGGTGTTGCGCGCGCAGCCGATGGTCACCTGAAAGATCAGACTGCGGGCCTCACTCGGCGGGCGGTAAAGGGGTTCTTCGTAATGCACAGCTGCCTCCTCGTTTTTTATATTTAATGAATCAAATACCCACCGAGAAAGACGCAGAGGACCACCAGCGGCAAAATGTAAGTCAAATACGTTTTGGTAAACGGTGTATCCGGCATGGGGATACCCTTGCCGGTGTTCACCTCGTGGATGAAACCGTCGTAGCCCCACCCCGCTTTAGTCACACAGAAGAGCAGGTAGACCAGCGAGCCGAGGGGCATCAGATTGTTGCTCAGGATAAAATCCTCGAAATCGAGAATCGTCGTCCCGACGCCCATCGGGTGCACGCCGGAGAGCACCGAGAAGCCCAGGGCGCAGGGCAGAGACAGCAGGATCATCGCAATCGTATTAATTAGACAGGACGTCTTGACCGATACGCCCTTCAAATCGGTCATGTAGGCCACGATGTTCTGGAACACTGCGATGACTGTCGACATGGCGGCAAAAGTCATGAACAAAAAGAACAGCGCGCCCCAGAGCTGGCCGTGGGGCATGTGGTTGAACACGTTGGGCAGCGTGATGAAGATCAGAGACGGGCCGGCCGTCGGCGTCACACCGTAGGCGAAGCAGGCCGGGAAGATGATCAGGCCGGCGAGAATCGCAACAATGGTATCTAGCGCCGAAATCGTCACCGATTCGCCGAGCAAGCGCTTGTCCTTGTCGATGTAGGAGCCGAAGATCGCCATCGATCCGGTACCGATGCTCAGCGTGAAGAAGGCCTGACCCATCGCCGCGAAAATCGTCTTGCCGATGCCGTATTTGACCATGTTGTGGAAATTGGGCTTCAAATAAAAGCTGATGCCCTTAGACGCGCCGGGCAGCCGCGCCGAATTGACCGCCAGCACAACCATCAGCAGAATCAGCGCCGTCATCATCACCTTGACGATGCGTTCGACTCCGCCCTGCAACCCGCCAGCGCAGATGCCGAAGCCGATGAGCACGACGAGGATCATAAAACCGACGCAAAGCATCGGATTGGCCGTGATCTGCGCGAAAGCCGCCGCGATCTGCGCGGCGTTCATGCCGTTAAAATCCCCGCGCAGCATTTTCAGGAAGAACAAAATCATCCATCCGGAAATCGTCGTGTAGTACATCATCAGCAGGTAATTGCCGAACATCGCGAAGTATTTGTAGATATGCCACTTAGTGCCCTTGGGTTCCAGCTGCTCGAAGGACAGCGCCGTCGAGCGGCGGCTTGCCCGGCCCACCGCGAATTCCACGGTCATGATCGGAATGCCGAGAATCAGCAGGAAAAACAAATACAAAATTACGAAAGCCCCGCCGCCGTAGCGCCCGGTGATGTACGGAAAGCGCCAGACGTTGCCGAGGCCGATGGCGCAGCCGGCCGACACCAGAATAAAGCCCAGCCGGCTCGAAAAGGTTTCTCTTTTTTTATCCGCCATAAATATGCGTCCTTTCTTTAGTGAATCAAATACCCGCCGAGGAAGACGCAGAGCACGACGAAGGGCAGCACGTAGGTTAAATAGCCCTTCGAAACACCGCCTTCGGGCATGCGCATGCCTTCCCCTTCGTTGACCTCGTGGATAAAGCCGTCGTAGCCCCAGCCTTTTTTCGTAACGCAGAACAGCAGGTAAATCATCGAGCCGATCGGCATCAGGTTGTTGCTCAAAATAAAATCTTCAAAGTCGAGAATCGTCGTGCCGATGCCCATCGGGTGCACACCGGAAAGCACCGAGAAGCCCAATGCGCAGGGCAGGGACAACAGGATCACGACCACGCCATTGATCAGGCAGGCCTTTTTAACCGACACAGAGGTCAAATCCGTCGCGTAGGACACGATGTTCTGGAACACCGCGATGACCGTCGACATCGCGGCGAAGGTCATGAACAGGAAAAACAGCGCGCCCCAAATCTGGCCGTGGGGCATGTGGTTAAACACGTTGGGCAGCGTAATGAAGATCAGCGACGGCCCAGCCGTCGGCGTCACGCCGTAGGCGAAGCAGGCCGGGAAAATGATCAGCCCCGCGAGAATTGCGACGAGGGTATCCAGCGCGGAGATCGTCACCGATTCGCCGAGCAGGCGCTTTTCCTTGCCGATGTAGGAGCCGAAAATCGCCATCGCGCCGATGCCGATGCTCAGCGTGAAGAAGGCTTGGCCCATCGCCGCAAAAATCGTGTTGCCGATGCCGTTCTTGACCATGTTGTGGAAATTGGGCTTCAAATAAAAGCTGATGCCCTTGGACGCGCCGGGCAGCCGCACCGAATTGACCGCCAGCACAATCATCAGCAGAATCAGCGCCGTCATCATCACCTTGACGATGCGTTCGACCCCGCCCTGCAGCCCGCCGGCGCAGATGGCAAAGCCGATGGCGACGACGAGGACCATGAAGCCGACGCAGAGCCATGGGCTCTGGGTCACCTGGGTGAAAGCCGCGGCGATCTGGTTCGGATTCATGCCGTTAAAATCGCCGCGCAGCATCTTGACAAAGAACAGCACCAGCCAGCCGCAGATCGTCGTGTAATACATCATCAATAGGTAATTGCCGGCCATCGCGAACCATTTGTAGACGTGCCATTTGGACCCTTCCGGCTCGAGCCGTTCAAAGGACAGCGCCGTCGAGCGCTGGCTCGCCCGGCCCACCGCGAATTCCGCCGTCATAACCGGAATGCCGAGAATCACCAAAAAGAACAGGTACAGCAGTACAAAGGCGCCGCCGCCGTAGCGTCCGGTGATGTACGGGAACCGCCAGACGTTGCCGAGACCAATGGCACAGCCGGCCGAAACCAAAATAAACCCCAATCGGTTCGAAAAGGTCTCCCTTTTTTTCTCCATAAAAATTAATTCTCCTCTACTTAAATTTTTTTATCTTCAAACGGATCGTGCCGCCGGCTATCCCAAATAGCCGCCGATCATGATCACCGCGATTAAAATTGGCAGCACCACGCCCATATAAAACCGGCTGCCCCGTCCTTCAGGGAAGCGCAGGCCCGTTCCGGTGTTGACCTCCGACAAAAAGCCGTCGAAGCCCCAGCCCGCTTTGGCCGTGATGAACAGCACGTAAATGATGGAGCCCACCGGTACGATGTTGCTCGAGACAAGGAAATCCTCGAGGTCGAGAATCGTCGAGCCCGTGCCCAGCGGGTGAATAAAGGACAACAAGTTGAAGCCCAGCGCACAGGGCAGGGACAGCAGAATCAAAAGCACCGCGTTGATGGCGCAGCTTTTTTTGAGGGGCATGTCCGTCACATCGCGGAAATTTGCGATGATGTTCTGGAACACGGCGATCACCGTCGAGAGCGCCGCAAAGGTCATGAACAAAAAGAACAGCGCGCCCCAGAACCGGCCGTGGGGCATGTGGTTGAACACGTTGGGCAGCGTGATAAAAATCAGCGGCGGTCCCGACGTCGGCTTGACGCCGTAGGAAAAGCATGCCGGAAAGATCACCACCCCGGCGAGGATCGCGATCACCGTGTCCAGCGCGGCGATAGTCACCCCTTCGCCGAAGAGCCGCTTTTCCTTGCCGATGTACGCGCCGAAAATCCCCATCGAACCGATGCCGACGCCGAGGGTGAACAAGGACTGCCCCATCGCCGCGTAAATCGTCTCCGGCAGCGTCTTCAAGGTCATCGCGCCGGTATTGGGCTTGAGATAAAAAGCCATGCCGGCCTTGGCCCCGGGCAGTCTGATGGAATTGAGTGCCAGCAGCACCATCAGCACGAACAGCGCGACCATGATCACCTTCGTGATCCGTTCGACGCCGCCTTGCAGACCGCCGGCGCAGATCGCGAAGCCCACAACCACGATGACGGCCATGAAGACGACTGAAACCACTGGACTAGCCGTGGTCGCCCCAAAGGCCTGAGCCACACCGGCGCTTTTCAGGCCGACAAAATCGCCGCGGGCCGTCTTGAAGAAGTACAGCAGAATCCAGCCGGCGATCGTCGTGTAATACATCATCAGCAGGTAATTGCCGACCATCGCGATCCATTTGTAGACGTGCCATTTCGTGCCCGTCGGTTCGAGCACGTCAAAGGAGCGCATCACGCTCTTCCGACTGGCGCGTCCGACGGCGAGCTCCGCCGTCACGATCGGGATCCCGAGAATCAAAAGGAACAAAATGTAAATCAGCACGAAGAGCCCGCCGCCGTACTTTCCCGTGATGTAGGGGAAGCGCCAGACGTTGCCCAGGCCGATGGCGCAGCCGGCCGAGGTCAGGATGAAGCCCAGCCGACTGGAAAATTTTTCCTCTGAATTTGTTTGATTTGTCATATCCGCCTTGCCTTTAAATGGATTTTAAGATAAATTTAATACAAAGATGTGTATTATTCTATCATATCTGCCGGCGATCGTCACAAATGATTAAAGCCGGATTAAAGTTATTTTCGATAGAATAGGAAATTGCCTAAAATAAGAAAAGTCGCGATCGATACGATCGCTCAAGGAGGTCAATACATGAGCGTACTCACCATTACAAAGGATAATTTTGAACAGGAAGTGCTGAAAGCGGACAAGCCGGTACTCCTCGATTTCTGGGCCAGCTGGTGCGGCCCGTGCAAGATGGTTTCGCCGATGGTGGACCAGATTGCTGAAGAACACGACGATTTCATCGTCGGCAAGGTCAACGTCGACGAAGAACCGGACATTGCCAAAGATTACGGCATCATGAGCATCCCGACGCTGATGGTCTTTAAGAACGGTGAAATCACCAACCGCCAGGTCGGCGCCGTCCCGAAGGACCGCATCCTCGCGCTGCTCGACTAATTTTAATTTATATCTGCACAGCAAAACGGCCAGCCGAAAATTTCGGCTGGCCGTTTTTTTGCCCGAAACATGAATTTTAAGATGGCAACTGGGCTTTCATTTCCCTTTTCATCTGCCGGTTCATGTGGCCATAATAAATCAGCGCGACGATCACGCCGAACAACGTCGACGTTGGACACGCCAAACCGATGTGGGTCAGCGAAGCGTGAGGCTGAGTGCTCATGATGTAGGACATCGGCAGACGGACGATAAAGGTCTGCAGCATGCCGAGGATCATAACGAAGGACGACCGGTCGTGGCCATTGAAATAACCGTAAAGGCTGAACAGCAGAGATGTCACGATCGCTTCCGGCCCGAAGCCCTTCAAATAGTCCAAGCTTCTCTGAATAAAGGCCTGCCGCGTCGTGAACAGCGACGACGCCGTGCCGCCGAACAGGTAGACCAGAATCAAAATCACGACGCCGACGCTCGCGCCGAATACCATGCCGATGAGCATGGCCTTGCGCGCCCGGTCTTCCTTGCCGGCGCTGACATTCTGGGAAATGAAGGCCGACATGGACTGCATCATCGAACTCGGCACCAGCATAATGAAGCTGATCAATTTGCTCGCGACGCCGTACCCGGAGGAGGCTTCCAGCCCCAGCCGATTGATAAAGGCGCAGATGGCCATGAACGAGATCTGGGTCAGAAATTCCTGAAGGGCCAGGGGCAGACCGATTCTCAAAAACCGCCGCACCTCCGAATTGATCCGGAAATGGGATGCCTTCAGCGTAAAGGGCAGATCCTTTTTGCTCATGATCACGAGGGACAGCACGACGCTGATCGCCTGGGCCATGATCGTAGCCAGCGCCGCGCCGGCGACGTTCATGTGAAACACGGCGACGAAGAGCAGATCCCCGACCACGTTGCACACGCAGGCGATGGCGACGAAGATCAGCGGCGTTTTAGAATCGCCGAGGCCCCGGAAAATGGCCGCGATCACGTTGTAGGCGACGATGAAGAAAATCCCGGCGCCGCAGATGCGGATGTATTGGGCCGTCAAGTCGAGGGCCTCCGGCGGCGCCATCATCAGCGACGCGATGCCCTTAGCCCAAATTGTCATGATCAGACACAACACGACGGCGATGCCCGCGAAGACGAGCACCGCCCCGCCGATCAACGGGCTGATTTTTTCAGGCTTGCGTTCGCCTAAATCGTGCCCGATCACGACGGTGACCCCCATGGCCAGCGCGGTAATCACGAAGGTGATCAGATTGAGCACGTTGCTGCCGGTGGAGACGCCGGACAGCCCAGCCCGGGAGCCAAAGCGCCCGACCACGAGCAGGTCCACCGCGCCGTACATGGCCTGAAGCACCAGCGCCCCGAAAACCGGGATCATGAATTTAAGCAGCTTTCCGGCGATGCCGCCCTGGGTAAAATCCGACTGATTCTGTTCTGCCGTTTTCTCCATTTTCTGACCTCCTTGCATGACATGTTATTATTTTTTTATTTATTGCGCAAAATTTTTACTTTTGTCAAAATCCGCAAGGTATTATATGCATTGTCTTTCCCGATTTCAAGGCCATGCCTGAATTTTACCGTCGTTTTCCGGGAAAACGCCGCGTTTCGGTTCAGGTTCGTTTCGTGAACGATACAATCATAAAAATACCAGCGCGAAACCCTATTTTAGACAAATGGGCAAAATAAAAAAGCTGTCCGTGACGAACAGCTTGAATCCCGTCTGCCTCAGCCCGCAATGGCGCGGACCGTATTTTCGTACACGTCCGCCAGGGTGTGATGGCTCAAATCTTCTTCGAAATGGTGGTGTACCGATTCGAGGGCGTCGTCCAGCGCGTAGTGAATGTTGCGTCCCACCGGACACTGCGGATTGGGATTGGCGTGGAAGCGGAACAGCGCCTCTTCCCCGTGGGTTTCCACCGCGCGGTACACGTCGAGGAAGGTGATCTGATCCAGCGGCCGGGTAATGGCGATGCCGCCTGGGCCGCGCTTCACCTTGATCAGCCCCGCCTTTTTGAGCTGGCCCATGATATTCCGAATGATGACCGGGTTGCTGCCCACGCTGGCCGCGAGAAATTCGCTGGTCACCTTTTGATCCTTAGAAAAATAAGCTGTCGCCGTCAGCACGTGGATGGCGATCGTAAATTTTGTCGAAACCTGCATTTCTGCCTCCTCTATCTCGATCTTCTGCGCTTTAACTGTAATATATGCGATTTCATCGTTTTTGTCAAACCCTATTTAATTTTTCATTAAAAAAGGACCGGGGATCCGGCCCTTTCGTCCCATCAGCGGTTGAGAATTTCGGCCGCTTCTTCGCCAGTCATGCCGTCGCGGACGCCGAGGGCCTTCGCCGCCGCGGTCATCCCCTTGATCGGGTTGTGCAGCACCGCGTCAAAATCCGCGCCGCCGACGAGCACCGCCGCGTCGCCAAATTTGTCTGCTGCGTCCAGATTCAGGTAGCCGCACATCAAATAGCCCTTGGCGCACTGAATCAGAATCATGTTCGGATGGCCTTCCCCGCCGGGAGACTGAATTAAAAGGCCGTCGCTCCTTTTGCCGTCAATTTGAATCGCATCGATCGTAATCATGGTTTCACCTCAAATTTGTTATTTGTTTTGATTTTACCCTCACTGGCCACCGGTGTCAATGCGGCAGCCCTTCCCCGTGTGTTATAATGGGGCAAACCAGAAAAAAGGGGGAATTTTTTATGTTAGGTGCAGTATTCGGCGACATCGCCGGCTCCGTCTACGAGGGCAGTCCTGTGAAGACGGTGGATTTTCCGCTGCTCCCCGACGGCGCGCGGTTCACCGACGACACGGTCATGACCTTCGCCGTCGCAAAGGCCATCATCGAAGCGGACGCTCAAGGCGAGGCGGTGCTGAAAAAAGCGGTGGTCCGCAACATGCAGGCCATGGGGCAGGCCTACCCGCACCGAGGCTACGGCGGCTATTTCAGCAAGTGGCTTCACGCCGAGGACCCTAAGCCCTACAACAGTCTCGGCAACGGCAGCGCCATGCGGGTCTCGCCCGTCGGCTGGATTGCCCGCTCCGTTGAGGAGGCCGAAGCCCTCGCAAAGGCCACGGCCGAGGTGACCCACAACCATCCGGAGGGGATCAAAGGCGCCCAGGCCATCGCCGTCTGCATCCTCCTCGCGCGTCAGGGCGCGGACAAGCCGACGATTAAACGCACTGTCGAATCGCGGTACGGCTACGATCTTTCCCGAAGTCTCGACGCCATCCGGCCGGGCTACGCGATGGACGCGACCTGTCCGGGCTCTGTTCCGGAAGCTATCATCGCCTTCCTCGAAGGGACGGATTACGAGCACGTCATCCGCCTGGCCATTTCCCTCGGCGGTGACAGCGACACCCTCGCCTGCATGGCCGGCGGCATCGCCGAGGCAGCCTTTGGCATGCCTGCGGTTCTCCGGGAAAAGGCTTACGCGATGCTCGACGACAATCTCCGGCGGCTGGCCAGCGCGTTCTCGGCCTTCCGATTCGGAAAGCTCGGCGCGTGATGGGTTTAAATTGAAAGGAGACGACATGTCCAAAACAAAAAAATGCGCGATCCTCTTCCCCGGCGTCGGCTACGGCGTCGACCGGCCCCTTTTGTATTACAGCGCCAAGCTCGCGAAACAAGCCGGATGGGATGTCCGCGCCGTCGGCTATCCCGAGTTCAAAAGCGCGGCCATCTCCGACATGCGCCGGGATCAGGCCCGCCGCGAACGGGCTTTTTACCAAGCGCTGAATTCGGTTCAGGGACAGCTTCGGGCCTTTCCCGATTACGACAGCTACCTCTTGATCGGCAAGAGCATCGGCACCATTCTCGCCGCCCATCTGGCGACCGGCACCTTTCAGCGCAAAACCGTTCACCACATTTTTTACACCCCGCTGAAAGAAACCTTTGATTTTGCCCGGGACGGCTGCGGGATTGCATTCTGCGGCGACGCGGACCCGTGGGTCGGCCGCGAAACCGTCGCCGCCAGCGCCAAGGCGCGCCACCTGCCGCTGACGGTCTACCCCGGCGCCAACCACTCCCTCGAAACCGGCGACGTGCTGCACGATCTCGACACATTAAAAGACGTCATGTGCCGCACTGAAAATTACATCCAGACCCTCTAGCCGCCCCTTAAGAAAAACTTGTCCTTTCAAATCTATAATACCTTTGCAAAAATGACCAAGGAGGCATACCATGAGTTTAAAAGACATCGGCGTCAAGCCGATTTTATTTCCACAGCCGACGTACATGATCGGCACCTACAACGATGACGATTCTGTCGACGTGATGATGATGGCCTGGGGCGGCGTCTGCGCCCGGGACATGGTCGCGCTGAACATCGGCGTCCGCCACAAAACCACTGCCAATATCCGCAAACGCGGCGCCTTCACCCTCGCTGTGCCGGGGACAGACACCCTCGCCGAATCCGACTACTTCGGCATCGCGTCAGCCAACGACATCACCGACAAATTTGCAAAAACCGGGCTGCACGCCGAAAAGAGCAGCCACGTGGACGCGCCGGTCATCACCGAATACCCGCTGACCTTCGAATGTGAAGTCGTGGAAATTCAGGATCAGCCCTACGGCCAGAGAATCCTCGGCAAAGTGGTCAACATCGTCGCGGACGAATCGGTACTGACCGCAGATGGCAAAGTCGACGCTGAAAAGCTCGGCGCCTTCGCCTTCGACGGCGACCAGAACGGCTATTACGCCATCGGCGAACGGATCGGCACCGCCTGGGGCGACGGCAAAAAGTACATGAAATAATTTATGAGGTTTCACGCAAAAAAGGCGCACCGTCCGGCGCGCCTTTTTTGATGAATTTTATTGAAAAAATATTTGATTATTTTTTTGCTTTAATCGACGGATTTAATGTCACTTCCGCCAATGCCGGCAGTTCCCTTTCGAGTTCGGCCGCGTCAAAGGGCGCGCCGTGCCCCGGATAAATGCGTTCGGGCTGAGCGTCGATCATTTTCTGCCAGCTGCCGCGGTAGGCGTCCAAATCGCCGATCCAAATCGTCGTTTTAAGCGGCCAGTCCGCCCGATTCTGGGCCGCGTCGCCGCAGAACAGGGCGCCATCCCACAATAGGCCGATGCTGTCCTCGGTGTGGCCGGGCAGCGCGAGCACCGCCGCCCCGGGCAGGATCTCCCCGATCGTCCCGTCCTCGACCCAAAGAAAGCGGGAAAGCAGCCCTTCCTCGATCGCCGGAAAGCGGTGCCGGCCGTGGCCGTCCCGGATCATCTGCCGGCACACGGCAGCCGCGTCGTCGTCGGGCACGCCGCCGCCCGGTCCGTTCTGTCCCCGCCGAAGTCCCGTAAGCGTCTTTCTCGAGGTGATGACTTTCAGCCCCGGCACCGCCTCCATCACGTCGTTGACAAAGCCGGCGTGGTCGTCGTGGGCGTGAGTCAAGAACAAGTAATCGAGGGCCGACGGATCGAGATCCACCGCTGCCATCCGGCTTAAAAAATGGGGCCAGTCTTCCGCGTAGCCGGTGTCAATCAACACCGTCAGGCCCCGGTTCTGGACTACCCAGCTGTGGACGAAATCCGTCCCGCAATCGGCAATTTTCATTTTTTCTATTTCCTATGTTTCTCGTTCTTTTAAATTTTTTCTTATAAGTAATACACGTGGGGAATGATCGCTTCGTAATGGCCATCGTCCATTCTAAAGCCCCGTTCAATGGTCCCGAGCTGCTTGAAGCCGATGTCCTTGTACAGCTTCAGCGCCGCCTGATTCGTCGCGACCACGGCGTTCAGCTGAATGATGCCGTAGCCCAAATCCCGAGCCTGGGCGATCGAATCCTCTACCAGCAGACGGCCGATGTGCTGCCCGCGGACCTCCCGGTCGACGGCATAGCTCGTGTTGGCGATGTGCCCGCAGCGGCCGACGTTGTTCGGGTGAAGAATGTAAAGGCCGACGATGGCGCCGCTTTCAGTGTCGTAGGCGATGCCGGTGTAATCCTGCTTCGCGAAAAAGGCCTTCCCTTCTTCGTAGGTCAAAAGGTTCGTCTGCGGAAAGGCCTTGCCCTCTTCGACGATCTGATTCCAAATGCGCACGGCGCTTCCCACTTCTTTTACGGTCCATTTCTTAACTGCGATTGTCATGATTGCCTCCAAATGCGTCGTATTTTCAATGCGATTGGTCATTGAATATGCTTTATTTAATTAAATTGTATATTTTCATTATATCACAACCGCATCGCGCAAAAGAAAAAAGAATGTAAATCCAAATGAAGAAAAAGCGCCGTTTTGTAACCTGTGAAATTGTACTGAAAAAAGAACAAAAAAAGATAATATTTTGTGATTGCCTTGAATTTCCGCGTCAACCCGCGTAGGATACGGGTAAATCCACTTAGGGAGGTAAAAAACATGACTGCTCTTAAACGCCATGGCACGTTCATTGATTTTCTCGTGATTGTGATGCTGCTTTTGGCTTGGCCCATGGGCGTGATTTTGATGTGGGCGTACACCCCGTGGTCGAGATCCGTCAAAATTGCAATCACCGTTTGTCTCGCCCTTCTCACGATCCTGACCGTCAATTCAGTCTGTTATTTCCGCATCATGCCCTCTTAACTATTTTCTGACTGCTCCGCCGCTGCCTTTCGGCAGCGGTTTTTATTTTTCCGAGGTCTTTTCAAAAATCGGACTGGCCAGCAGATCGTCGATCAGCTGTTTGGCGTCCGCCATCGTCGCGTCGCTGTCCCTTTCTACACCGCTGGCGAAAATAAACCCCCACAGCCCAAAAGTCAAAAAGGCGTCCAATTGTCCCGGATGGTACTGCGTCTTCAACCGATCCGCGTTGATCTTTCCGAACATTTTCAAATTCTTTAGGACAAAATGGTAGTACATCGAAACGGCCGGGCTCGCCTCCGTTTGAACCGACGCTTTGACAAAGGGCGTCGTCACCTCGATGAGCACCATCAGAAAATGCTGACAGGAAATGTTCAGCCGGTGTTCGGGGTTATCCTGCTCCAATTCCTCAAACCGCGCCGTCGCCTCTTCTTGAATGTCCTCAAAGCAGTGCTCCAGCAGGTCGTACTTGTCGCTGTAATAGGTGTAGAAGGTGATGCGGCTGGTGTTGGCCCGCTTACAGATTTCCGTCACTGAAATCTTTTCAAAGGGTTTTTCCAAAATCATCTGCCGCAGGGTATTTTTTAAATTTTTTTGAGTTTTAATGATCCGCTTATCCATTTTCCTTTTTTTATCTAGTTAATCTACATTAATTAAACGCATTTCACAAATTGTAATTGCGAAAAACCGGGCCAATGATTATAAATAGATTTAGTCATGTTAATTAACATCGGTTTACCAAATGTGACTTAATTATACAATCATCCAATAAACTTTACAAGTATATAAATAACTGTTTTACACACATTAAAGAAAGGATAAATGAAGATGAAAATCGTCATGATCACCCCGACAACCGCGCTGCGCCGACTTCCTTTCTACCGCTGGGGCGGCAAAATCTACGGCCAGTCCAATTCCATTACTGGCCCGCTGATCCTCGGCGGCATCTTAAAAAAAGCCGGTCACGAAGTTGCCGTTTACGAGGAGCTCAACGCCAACATCCACGTCAACCGTCTCATCGCCGACCCCAGCGTCGACGTCTTTTGTTTTTCGCTGATGACCTCTAACGCGCCGAGGGGCTACGAGCTGGCCGACCGCATTCACAAGGAGAGCCGCGCCCGGGTCATTTTCGGCGGCATGCACCCGACCGCGATGCCCGAGGAGGCGCTGAAACACGCCGATCAGGTGGTGGTCGGCGAGGCGGAAAAGGTCATCGTCGACGTCGTCGAGGGCCGCAGAACCGAGCCCATCGTCCAGGGGATTCCCCTGACCTGCCTCGACGAGGTGCCCTTCCCCGATTATTCGATTCTCAAGACGCCCTGCGAAGCGGCCAACGTCATCTCGACCCGCGGCTGCCCCTACCGCTGTACCTTCTGCACGACCTCCCGGATGTTCGCGCCCTACCGTCAGCGCTCCGTCGACAACGTCATCGAAGAAATCCGCATGTACAAAAAGATGGGCTTCAAGTACATGAATTTTGAGGACGACAATTTCACCGCCGACAAGGAACGGGCGAAGGAAATCTGCCGCCGCATGATCGCCGAGGGGCTGACCTTCAAGGAAACCTTCTTCTTCGGCCGCACCGACTTAGCTGAGGACGAGGAGCTTTTGACGCTGCTCCACGACGCCCACCTAACCCGGGTTCTCATCGGCATCGAATCCTTGAACCAGGACGCCCTCAACGACATCCACAAGGGGCAGAACATCGAAAACATCCGGGCCGCGGCGAAGGCCTGTGAGCGCCACCACATTCGGATGATCGCCAGCGTCGTCCTCGGATTGGACGCCGACAGCCGCGAGGACATCCACCGCAGCGTGCAGTTCGCCAAGCACATCCACGCCTACCAGCTCCAGCCCGCGATCCTGACGCCCTACCCCGGCACGCCGGTCTACGACCAGATGGTGAAGGAGGGGCGGATGCTCTCGAAGAACTGGAGCGATTTCGACATGATGAACGCGACCTTCCTGCCGAAAAACATGACGCCCTGGGAATTGCAGGACGCCTTTTATCAGGAATCGACCTATTTCTACGATTTCAAGTCCGCGCGGGAGATCGGCGCGCGGTTCGGCTCTGAGTACAAATGGCGCCGCTACGGTCTGGCGATCCTGGCGCGCCTCGGCGGCTTTGGCGCCCACCTGGCCTCCCGCATCGGCAAGGGCAGCGTCTATTACAACCTGCGGCATTACGGCCTGACCCCCAAGCCCAAGCGCGGCCGCCTGCGGCATCAGCCTCATCACGCCTGAACGCGCTGTGCCTTCATTCTGAAATAATCGGCCTAAAAATTTGAAAAAAAGAAAAAGACCCTTTATAATAGTATACAAACCAGTTTGATCACGCAGAAAGGAGTATTCGAAATGAACTCAAAAAAATTTCCCGAACAATCCAAAGAATCCGCCACCATGATTGAAGCCGCGAACGATCTGCTGACCGAAATCACCGAATTGGCCAATAGTCTCGACGATGTTCTGGACCGCTACCTCGGCATGTACGATTTTGAGGCCATCGAAGATTCCTTTTGGAGCGACGCCCTCGAGGGCATCGACGTCAGCAAGAACAACTTGATCAACGATCTCGACGACCTGACCGGCAGCATCAGTCCGGTGCTCGGTCTCGAAAAGGGCACCGTCGACTACGAAACCAAAGACGAAATAGGGAGATGAGCATTGTGGCATCATGACTGAAACGTAAATGGCAGGCCTTCCTCGACCGCCTGGCTCAGCAGAACAATCAGACCTTTGATGGCGGCAAGCCTTCCTGCTGCAGCGACACTAACAAAAAAGTGACGCCGAAGGAAGCCGCTCAAAATCACTGATTTTGACAAAAATTCAATAAATTTCACAAAAACAGCCATTTTTGGCTGTTTTTTTCTTGCGGCCTTTGATAAAATAGACCCACTTAATCGCATTTAAATACAATTTTGCGCCGCGGCGCATTTTTAAATTTACAATTTATTTTAATTTTCAGGAGTCTTACTTGCAGTCAATAGATTTAACGCAAAAGACCATCGCTGATCTGAAGCAGATGGCCGATCAATTATCCTTATCCTACAAAAGCAAAATCAGAAAGGCCGACCTCATCGCCTTGATCGAAGGCGCCCAGGCCGAACAGCGGAAAAAGCGCGAAAAGGAAGCGCAGGAGCACAAAAAGAAAGAAGCGGCTCACATCAAAAGCCGCTACAAGCTCAAGGACAACTTAAGCGACTCGACCTATTCCGAGGGGCCGGTCAAAATTCTGCCCGCCGGCTACGGCATCATCGAGCGGGACGGCGGCGCCCTGCCGGTCTACGTCTCCTCTTCTCAAGTGCAGAAGTTCCGCGTCGAAACCGGCGACATCCTCGGCGGACGGGTGCGCTCGCCAAAACGGGGCGAAAAGTACGCGGCGATGCTCTTCCTCGAAAAGGTGAACGGCGTCAAAACCGCCGATTTGATCAAGAAGATGGAAAAGCTGATGAACGCGCCGAAGAACAACCACGCGGACCGCTACGCGAAGACGCAGACGGGGGTGCTCGACGTGAATCCCGATGGCTATGGCTTTCTGCGCATCGAAAAGAATTTCTACCCAGGCGACAACGATGTCTACGTGCCGGCCAACATCATTCGGCGCTACAACCTGCGCACCGGAGATCTGATCGCCGGCCACCTGCGCAAATCCGACGAGAGCGAAAAGCAGGACGCCCTCCTCTACGTCGAAACGGTCAACGGCGCCATCCCCGAATCCATCGTGCACCGGCCGCGGTTTGAACGGCTGACCCCGATTTTTCCGAGAGACAAAATCACCCTCGAAACCAACCGCGACGCGATCTCGGCTCGGATCATCGACCTGTTTGCGCCGATCGGCAAAGGCCAGCGCGGGCTGATCGTCGCGCCGCCGAAATCCGGCAAGACGACGCTGCTCAAGGCCATCGCCAACGGCGTGCGCCAGAACGCGCCGGACATCAAGCTGATGATCCTCCTCGTCGACGAACGGCCGGAAGAAGTCACCGACATGGAACGCTCGGTGGACGCCGAAATCATTTACTCGACCTTCGACGAATCGGCTCACCGCCAGCTCAGCGCTGCCCAGATGACCCTCGCCCGGGCTAAGCGCCTCGTCGAACAGGGCCAGGACGTGATGATCCTCGTCGACAGCTTGACGCGGCTTGTGCGCGGGAACAACCTCGTCATCGAACCCTCAGGCCGGACCCTGACCGGCGGTCTCGACCCGGCAAGCCTCCACTTCCCGAAACAGTTTTTCGGCAGCGCCCGCAACATCGAAAACGGCGGCAGCCTGACCATTATCGCCACCGCCCTTGTCGACACCGGCAGCCGCATGGACGACATCATTTACGAGGAATTCAAGGGCACCGGCAACATGGAACTCCACTTGAACCGCGATCTCGCCGAACGGCGGATCTACCCAGCCATCGACATCAAGAAAAGCGGCACGCGGCGCGAAGAACTGCTCTTAAGCCCTGAAGCCCTCACCATGTCAGCCAATATCCGAAAGATTTACGGCAAGGACGGCGCCGACGAAATGGCGGAAAAAATCATTCTGCTGCTCACTCGAACCGAAAGCAACGCCGTGTTTTTGAAACGCATTTTGAAAAAATAAAATACAAAAATTCAGGCGCCAGCTTAAAAATAAGCTGGCGCCTGTTTTAATGATCAAAAAAGAAGGGCAGGAACTATGCCCACCCTCCAAGTATGTATCCGAAAACACATACCGCAATTAATATATTTATTATATTCAAAATGGCTCAAATTTGCAATACTTAGACATGTTGTTTTAAAATATTCAACCGAATATTTAAATCTTAAGGAATTCTTTTTTCAGAATAGCGAAAAAATCTATATCCTTTGTAACCATGATAATATCCAGTATTAATGAGTTGTCTCTTTTGGAGAGAACCTGAAATATTAATACCATTGTCTCTCAAATGACGCATAAGACCATTTGTTGTTTTATAACTCACTTCCACTCGCTCCAAAACTATTACTTATTTTACATACATTGTAAAACTTTTATGGAGAAGTCACAAGTTATTTCACATCAGGTTTAAAACTTTATGGAACAATAAATTTACGACAAATCCGCGTGATAGAACTTCTTATACAGCTTCATTTCCTCCGGCGTGTCGATGCTGGAACGGAAGACGACGCCGCCTGGGCCTTCCTCCGGAGATCTGAGGACGCCGCGCTTCGCGAGAACTCGGCGCAGCTCTCTGGCGGTGCCGCGGCCGCCGTCGTAGAGCTTGACGTCATTGCCGAGCACCCGGCGGATCTGCTTTTTCACAAAGGGATAATGAGTGCAGCCGAGGACGAGGCTGTCGATTTTCCCGCGGTAGGGCCCGAGAAACCGTTCGAGCATCGCGGCCAAATCCGGCGCGTCGAGGTGGCCCGCCTCGATGCGTTTCGCCAGCCTCGGGCAGGACTGGGACGCGCAGTCGGCGTAGCCCGCGTACCGTTCCCACAAATCGTGATATTTTTTGAGCGACAGCGTCACCGGCGTCGCCATGACGAGGACCCGATGGCTGCTCTCCGCCGTCGCCGCCGGCTTCAGCGCCGGTTCGATGCCGACGATCGGGATTGTGAACGTCGTTCGCAGCAAATCCGCCGCGGCGCTCGTCGCGGTATTGCAGGCGATGACGATGGCCTTCACGCCGTCGTCGACCATGCGCTGCGCGATGGCCATGGTCATCTGCTGGACCCGTTCCACCGACTTTTCGCCGTAGGGTGCGTTGGCCGAGTCGCCGAAAAACAGAAACCGCTCGTCCGGCAGCTCCCGAGTCATTTCCTGAAGGACGGAAATCCCGCCGAGCCCGGAGTCAATGACCCCAACGTAATTGTGAAATGCTGGTCGCATAAGGCCCTCCTTGTCGTGTAATCTTTTGATATTATACGTCATTTTTTATTTAATTGAAAGAGTGGTGAACAAGTAAAATTTCTGTGTTATAATAATCCCTACACGAATTCATACAAAAGAGGTTCAGTGTTATAATGCGAATTAAAAATATTGTACAGACAAGCATCGGTTTCGCTGCGGTGCTTGTTTTTTGTTCCCTGTTTGCGGTCGGTGCCCGCGCCGCGAGCTTAAGCTCCTACATCGCCTACACCCAGGCGACGGGCAGCTTCTCTGTGCTGGGGTCCTCCGAATCCGACGAGGCCTCTCCCGACGCGCTGATCCCCGGCAAGGCGCCGGGCCGCGACACCCAATCCGACAAAAAAATCGTCTATTTGACTTTTGATGACGGCCCATCGGAAAACACCGACGCCATTCTCTCCATTCTGAAGCAGAATCACATCCACGCCACCTTTTTCGTCTCGGGCATGTACCCCCAGTACCGCCATTTGATCAAAAAGGCTTACGATGAAGGCAATACCATCGGCCTGCACACCGAAACACACAAATATGACATCTACCGCTCGGAAGACACCTATTTTAACGATCTGAACCAGATCGCCCAAATCGTCAAATCGGAAATCGGCTTTGTGCCCGCCTACGTCCGCTTCCCCGGCGGCTCGTCCAACACGGTGTCCCGGAATTACGCCCAGGGCATCATGGGTAAACTAGCCGCGGAATTGAACAAACGCGGCTACCAGTACTACGACTGGAACGCCGATTCCACCGACGCCGCCCACAGCGAGGACGCGGTGGACGACCTCGTCAAGCACGCCACCGCCTGCAATGACAACAACGTCGTGCTGCTGTGCCACGACGCTCCCGGCAAAGGCACGACCGTCCAGGCGCTGCAGCGCATCATCGACAATTACCGCTCCCGGGGCTACACCTTCAAAGGGATTTCCCGCAATTCTTACGCCCCCCATCAGCCCATTGCAAATTAATGAAACGGAGAACGATCTTGAAACACCTATCCCAATTATTCGAACGCGTTTTTACCAAGTCTCTCGAAAACAGTGACCGCACCGTCTACGACCTATTCGACTGGCAAACCGTTGACGTCTCATTAACCGACTACCGCACCGGCCAAATTGCCTTCGAAATGAAAGGCCTGGAATTCCCGAAGGCCTACTCCCAGAACGCCTGCAACATCATCGCGAGCAAATACTTCAGAAAAGAAGGGGTTCCCGGCACCGGCCACGAAACGTCGATGCGCCAGGTCGCCGACCGTCTCGTCGGCTTCTGGACTGACGCGCTGCGCGAGGAAGGTCTCATCGACAACGACGCACAGTGGCAGATCGTCTACGACGAGCTGGTCTTCGCCTTCTTGAGCCAGATGTGGGCGCCCAACTCGCCCCAGTGGTTCAACACCGGCATCAAACGCAATTACGGCATTGAAGCCGAATCGGACAACCTCTATTACTACGACGAAAAGGCCGGCAAAGTCGTGCTGTCCAACGACCGCTACACCCGAACCCAGTCCTCGGCCTGCTTCATCCTCTCGATCAAAGATCAGCTTTTGGGCGAAGGGTCGATCTCCGATCACTACGTCTCCGAAACGAAGCTCTTCAAAGGCGGCTCCGGCGTCGGCACCAACTTCTCCTCGCTGCGGGGCGTCAACGAAAAGCTCTCCTCCGGCGGCAAATCCTCGGGCATGATGAGCTTTCTCCAGGGGCTCGACCGCAACGCCGGCGCGATCAAATCCGGCGGCACCACCAGACGGGCGGCCAAAATGGTCATCGCCGACATCGACCACCCGGAAATCGAAGCCTTTATCAATTGGAAGGCCCACGAAGAACAAAAGGTTCGGGATCTGGGCAAGATGGGCTACGACACCAGCATGGACGGCGAAGCCTACCAGACCGTTTCCGGCCAGAACGCCAACAACTCGGTGCGCGTCAACCGGGATTTCATGGACAAGGTCATGCATTTAGACGACGATCCGGACGCCACCCTGACGCTGAAGGGCCGGGTAGACGATCGGGTGAACCGCGACGTCAAGGTCCAGGAGCTTTGGCACGAAATCAACCAGGCTGCCTGGGAATGCGCCGATCCGGGGCTGCAGTTCGACGACCGCTTCAACGCCTGGCACACCTGCCCGGCCGGCGAGGACGGCAGCGTCGGCGCTAAATACAACCGGATCAACGCGACCAACCCGTGCTCGGAATACGCCTTTCTCGACGACACCGCCTGCAACCTGGCCTCCATCAACGTGTACCGCTTTTATCACGACGGCGTCTTCGACGTCGAACACTTCGTCCACCTGGTGGGATTGATTCAGCTGGTGCTGGAAGCGTCCATTTACTGGGGACAGTTCCCCACCGAGGAAGTGGCCCGCAAAAGCTACCTCTTCCGCACCACCGGCCTGGGGCTGGCCAACATCGCCTCATTGGTGATGGATGCCGGCTACCCCTACGATTCCGACGAAGCGCGGAACATCGCCGCGGCCCTCGCCGGCATCATGACCGGCGCCTCCTACGCGGTGTCCGCGCTGATGGCTGAAAAAGTCGGGCCCTTCCCGTGTTACGCCGTCAACGCGCCCTACATGGCCCGGGTCATCCGCAACCACGCGAGGATCGCCGGCGCCCGCACTGACGCCTTTGAAGATCTGGGATACGACCCCTACATCGTCGACCATCCAATTCTGAACCAAATCGGCATGTCCAATCTGTCCGACACCGTCAAGCAGGTCTGGCACGACGCGATGGATCTGGGCGAGGCCTACGGCTACCGCAACGCCCAAGTGACCGTCATCGCGCCAACAGGTACGATCTCCTTCGCGATGGACTGCGGCGCCACTTCAATCGAACCCTTTTACAGCCAGGTCGTGCTGAAAAAGCTCATCGGCGGCGGCGCGATGCAGATCGTCAACCCAGTGCTGGAAACGGCGCTGCACCATCTGGGCTACCCCGATGACCAGGTGCAGGCGGTGATGGATTACCTGCTCGAAACCGACGACAACGGCATGCTGAAGCACGGTGGCCTGAAGGGCGCGCCTTATATCAAAGAAAAGGATCTGCCGATTTTCGACTGTGCCAACGACATTCGGCCGGAAGGCCACGTGTTAATGGTCGCGGCGATCACGCCGATGATCTCCGGCTCGGTCAGCAAAACCGTCAACATGCCGAACAGCGCGACGGAAGCTGACATCGCGAACATCAACCTGATGGCTTACCGCTCGGGCTGCAAAGCCATCGCCACCTACCGCGACGGCTGCAAGGCGGCCCAGCCGCTGTCGACCGGCGGCCAGCAGGACGGCAAGCGCAAGCTGACGGACCTGAGCTACGACGAGCTCATCGATTTGGTCCAGAGCAATGCCAACGTACTGGAACGCAAAAAGCCCAAGGGCATCCGCAACAGCCGCACCCACGCGGCCAAGATCGGCGACATCGAACTGTACATCACCGTGTCCTTCTACGACAACGACCAGATCAGCGAAATCTTCGTCTCGACCGACCGGGAAGGCACCGTCGTCAAGGGGCTGCTGGCGTCATTGTCTAAGTCGATTTCCCACATGCTCCAGTACGGGATCCCGCCGAAGGACATCTCCGCGATGCTCAGAGGCCAAAAGTACGAACCTTCGGGGCTTGTGCTGCGCCACCCCTACATCAAGAGCGCGTCGTCGATTTCCGATTTGATCTCCAAGGTCATCGACATCGAATGCGGCGACTATTCCCGCTGCCAGGTCAAGCCGACCCACCACTACAAGCGCTCCGAATTCGTGCCGACTCAGGTCGACATGTCCTCGATGTCGGGGATGACCGAGCTCGACGACGGCGAACAGCCAGCCGACGACGCCGAATCCGGCGAACGCCTTTACGGTGAAATCTGCCCGAACTGCGGCAGCGACCGAATGGTGAGAAACGGCACCTGCAAGGTCTGCCTCGACTGCGGATCCACCACCGGGTGTTCCTGATTCACACACGCAAGAAAGCCTCAAACGCAATGTTTGAGGCTTTTTTCACATTATTCTTTTTGCTTAGTGTAGAGACGCTCCACATTTAAAAAATCATGCGGGGTCATAATTCTCGGATCCTTAATGCCTGATTCCAAAAAATCTTTATCGCCTGTCAAGAACACATCGGCACCTGCCATAACGGCTGCTCTAAATATAGGTTTGTCTTTCTCATCTCTAATTTTACTTTCATCATCAATTGATGCTTCTGGAACCTTGACGATTGTAATAGACGTCATAATGGCAGAAAGAAACTGATCCAATATCAAGATTTTTGTTGGAAATTTTCTATTGAAGACCTCTTTTAATTCATCGATATTCAAATCACAAATTATTGCACTATTGGGATAGCTCACTGCTCTGCAATACGCTTGAAATGGAATGCTATTAGGAAATAAAGCTGCAGAAATCAATATATTCGTATCAATAAAGACCTTCACCATTAGTCCTCATTTCGCACAGACTTCACCATTTCAACAACGTCTTGTTCGTTCTTAATGTCTGCTTTGCTCGCTTCACCTTTAAGACTATCCTGCAGCATACGCATCGCGTAAACAGCGGCATTCACAACTTTGACCTCACCATTGTTAACGATAAAACTAATGCGGTCGCCACTATCGACACCAAGGACTTTTCTAACGTCTTTAGGAATTGTAATTTGTCCCTTTGATGTTACTTTTGCATTATCGACAAATACATCTGTGTCCATAAATATACCTTCTTTCTAAATCACATAAATTTATTTTCCAGATATTCGACGTATGAATTCCTTACTTTTCTTATTTTCATTATACTCGCATTTCTAAAAAGCGCAAGTTAAAGAGCGCTATTTAATCCACCGAAGGATAAAATGATATTTAGAGAAATTTTACAAATTTGAAAAATAAATCATGATACAAAAAAATCGTCTCAAACAAGTCTAAGACGATTTTTAATAGCCACAGCATTATAACGCTACTTTCGCCGTCCGCCCGCGCTGCCGGTTCTGATCGCACCACCGGGCGGCGGCCGCGGCCGCGCTGTCCGGCCAGGCGGCTTCGAAAGTCAGGGTTTTGTGCTGCCAGGCCCGCAGCGTCACGGGGGCGACGTCCTCGAGCACAGGCGTCTCGCTCAAAACCCGGTCCCCTTCGCCGTAAAGGACGAGGGTGAAATCTGAGAGGACCGCCGTGTCGTAAGACGGATTCTCGAGCCGCAGCCGAAAGCGGATTTCGTGCCCGTTTTCGGGCTTTTCAGCGGGATAAACATTCAGCCGACCTTCTGCCCGGCCGAAGCGCATTCGTCCCGAAATCAGGGCCTTGAGCGCTTCAGATGGGCTGCCAATAACCGCGGAAGCCATCAGTCCTCCAGCGCAGCGGCGCAGTTTTGCAAGTCAGCGATAATCGGCAGGTGCTGAGGGCAGGCCCTTTCGCATTGGCCGCAGGCGATGCAGTCCGAAGCCTTCCCGGCCCCAGCCGTCGCGTTGGCGTAGCGGCGCTTGGCGTCGCTGGTCTGGCCGTAAACCATTTCCCGGTTCATGGCCGAGAAAATATTCGGAATCGGGATATGTTTCGGACAGCCCGCGACGCAGTAACGGCACCCGGTGCACGGGATCGCATCGATGGCGGCAATGGCCGCCTGCGCCTTTCGAATGACGGCCTGTTCGCTTTCGGACAGCGGTTCAAAATGCGTCATATAGGACAAATTGTCCGCCATCTGGGCTTCATCCGACATCCCAGAAAGGACGGTGATCACCCCAGGCAGCGACGCCGCGAACCGGATCGCCCAGGACGCCGCCGACACGTCCGGATTGGCCTCGGTTAAAATCTGCTGTACCGACGCCGGCGGCTGGGCGAGGAAACCGCCCTTGACCGGCTCCATGATCACGATCGGCTTGCCGAATCGGCGGGCGATGTCGTAACACTGCCGGGACGCCACCGCCGGATTGTCCCAATCGGCGTAATTGATCTGGAGCTGAACAAATTCCGCTTCGGGGTGATCGGTCAAGAGTTTTTCCAAGAGTTCCGGCGTGCCGTGAAAGGAAAAGCCGATGTGGCGGATCTTGCCCGCGGCTTTCTGCGCCTTCACAAAGTCCCACAAGCCGTAGTCTTCGTATTTCTGGTAATTGGTCAGCATCAGGGAATGGAGCAGGTAGAAATCGAAATAGCCCGCGCCGGTGCGCTCAAGGCTGACCGCGAGCTCGCGCTTCGCTTCTTCCGCGCTGTTCACGCCGATGGTGGCGTGCAACTTTGACGCCAGCATGAAGCTTTCTCTCGGGTAGCGGTCGACCAGCACCTGCTTCGCGGTCTTTTCCGAGCCGCCCTTGTCGTAGACGTAGGCCGTATCAAAATACCGCAGCCCCGCGTCCATGAACGCGTCGACCATCTTAGTCACCGTCTCCAGATCCGCTTTCCCGCCGCCCTGGGTGCCGGGCAGGCGCATCAGGCCGAAGCCAAGCTTCGGAATATCTTGGGCCCATTCTGTTTTCTGCATGGTGTTCTCCTTTTTTCTTAATTCTGTGCTGTTTTTTCTTTTATTATGCCACAGCTTTTCCGATTTTAAGCGAAAAAAAAGCGGCAAATGCCGCTTTTTTACCGCGATTTAATATTGATCCCGATGCACCTTTGAAAAGTTGTAATCCCGCCCGTCTTCGGCTTTGGGGTCAGCCGGGTAGCCGACGGAAGCGATCGCGAAGGGGATGACGTTCTCGGGCAGTCCCAGCGCTTTTTGTGCATTCGCGATCCGATCCTTGAAGGGCGCGATGGCCAGCCACACGGCCCCAAGATCCAAATGCACTGCTTCGAGCAGGATGTTTTCCATCGCGGCAGCCATATCGGCGTCAAAACATTCCGGGAAGCGGCAGGATGCCGGGTCGCCCACCGGCACGATCAGCACGCCGGCCTTCGCCGCGCATCCGGCGTAGGGCGAGGCAGCCGCCACTTGTTTTTTCACTTCCGGGTCGGTGACGACGACAAATTCCCATTCCTGCTGGTTGCCCGCTGTCGGCGCGGCCATCGCGGCTTTGATCAGGGTTTCAATTTTTTCTTCTTCGACTGGCCGGTCGGCGTACTGCCGGACCGAGTGTCGGGTAAATAATGCGTTCATACATTCTCCTTCGTGGGTTTGATCTTAGTGCCGATATTTTATCCTGTCTGCCCCAAGAAAAACTTAAATAACCCTTCAAAAATCACTGCGCTTTCCGGGGTCAGATCCAGCCGAAATGGGCGAGGGCCGCAGCGACCCCGTCTGCCGCGCATGGCGCGGTGACGTAATCGGCGATGGCCTTGACCGCTTCGCTGGCGTTGCCCATGGCGACGCCGGTACCGGCGAAGGCGATGAGCCCTTTGTCGTTGCCGCCGTCGCCAAAGGCGGCGCAGTCGTCCCTAGTCAGGCCGTAGGCCGCCAGCAGCTTCTCGGCGCCGAGAGCCTTATCGCTCTCTTTCCCGACGATGTCGCAGGCGCGGTCCCACCAGCGCAAGGGGTTCACGTTAGACGTGCCGGCCAGCAGGGCGGCGTCCTGATCGGCGGTCGTCCCGGCCATGATCTGGTAGACGTCCCCGGCCATCAGACGCCCAAAGGTGTCGCGATCGACGACGTGGTGCGGGTAATCGGCGAATCTCATGTAGTCCTCGAGGTTTTTCTGATAAAAATTGCTGCCTATGGTCTCTGCGCCCGCCAGCAGCATCGGCAGGCCCATCTGCTCGCCGTTTCGGACCATCTGCTTCACGTCGGACTTGGGGATCGGTGCGGAAATCACCGTCCCGCTCTGGTCGAAACCGTAGGCCCCATTGAAGCACAGGGCGCCGTCAAAGCAGAGATCTTCCACCTTCGGCAGTAAAATCGGCGGGCGGCCGCTGGCGAGAAAGAGCTTTGTCCCCTTTTCCTGCAGGCGCTTTAACGCATCCACCACCGCCGGGCGGATGCCGGAGGCGTCGAAATCGATCAGGGTCCCATCAATGTCAAAGAATACGATTTGGGGTTGCATGGTGTGTCCTTTCCGTTCAGTTTACTCTTATTATAGGCAAGGCGGCCGGATTAATCAAACATCCTTTATCGGCCTACATCGGATTATTTCCCGGGAAATAAAAAATCCCGCTGCGGTCAGCAGCGGGATGTGAGGTCCAACATGTAAGCGGAACGATTGAACCGTTCCCGAAAGGTCAGTCCCATTTTTCGTCGAGGTTTTCCTTGTCGCCTTCTTCGAAAAAGGGCGTGGTCGTCACCGTGTAGACGCAGGGCGCGTCGAAATCGTTGCGGATCATGTGCGCTTCGCCCGGTTCCATGTGGATGAAATCCCCAGGGCCGGCGTCGTGGCGCACGCCGTCGATGTAAAAAGCGGCCTGGCCTTCCAATACGTAAAAATCCTCCTCCATCTTGTGATGGACGTGGGGGCCGAAGGTCTGTCCCGGCTTCACCCGGACGATGCCGAAATTGAGCCGCGGCCCGTGAATAAAATATTTTGGACCGCTGTCGCCGTGGCGGTAGGCGCAGTCCCGTTCGTTGATGATTTTCATCGTTAAAGCAGATAAACCGGAAGATCCGCCTGTTCTTGGATATGCTTCTTTTCTTCCGCTTCTTTACGGGCTTTTTCTTCAGCCGCAGCCTTTGCCGCCGCTTCAGCCGCCTTGCGTTCGGCTTCGGCCTTTTCTGCCGCCGCTTTCGCTTCTGCTTCGGCTTTCGCCTTGGCTTCAGCTTCTGCCTTGGCTTTCGCTTCCGCTTCTGCCTTAGCCTTTGCTTCGGCTTCTGCCTTGGCTTTCGCATCAGCTTCTACCTTGGCTTTCGCTTCAGCTTCTGCCTTGGCCTTCGCTTCGGCTTCTGCCTTGGCCTTGGCTTCGGCTTCTGCCTTTAATTTTGCTTCAGCTTCCGCGTTTTTTTCACTGGCTTCAGCCATGGCTTCCGCCGCTTTTGGCTGTTCTTTAACTTCTTCTGTATGATTCTGAAGCATTGATTTTAATTTGTTCGTCTTTCTGGCCATAATTTAAAATCCCCCTTTGGCTTTAATTTCATCGTACAGCGCCCGATAATCCAGCGCGCCGTTCGCTTTGGGCTTGTACTCGAAAATCGACTGTCGAAACACCGGCGATTCCACGAGCGCCACATTTTTCCGGATGGTGTGCCGCATGAATTTGTCGCCGAAGGCGTTTTCCAGGTTTTCGTACTGGAGCTGGTTGATGTTGTTGCGCTTGTCGTGCATCGTCGCGAAGATGATCGAAATTTCCTTTTCGACCCCCAGCGAATCGTTGACGTACTGGAGCGTCTCCTGCAGCAGGTGGACGCCGTCCACCGCGTAGTACTCGGTCTGCACCGGAATGAAGATTTTGTCCGTCATAACGAGCGCGTTGGTCGTCACCACCGAAAACGACGGCGAGCAGTCGACGATGCAGTAGGCGTAGTCGTCCGCGATTTCCTTGAGCCGGCGCTTCAGGATGAATTCCCGGCCGACCATGCCGGACAGCCGCGGGTCGATCGTCGCCATGAGCAGGCTCGACGGGATGATGTCGACGTTGTCTTTCAGGTGAAAGATCGTGTCCGCCAGCGGGCGGTCGCCGGTCATCAAGTGGTAGATGCACGGCCGGTCGTAATCCGGCTCCATCAACGAGCTCGTCAGATTCGCCTGCATGTCGCAGTCGATCAGCAAAAGCTTCTGATTTTTTGCGGCCAAATCCTTTGCGAGGAGATAACCCAAATTGATCGCGGACGTGGTCTTGCCGCATCCCCCTTTTAAATTAAAAAAACTGATAACTTTCAATCTGCAGGCTTCCTCCTCTCCGCGTTGTGCCATCTGTTAAACCTTCAGATGAAATGCTTAACACATGGCACAAATAAAAGCTCCGAAGGGCTTGCGCCCTCCAGAGTTTCCATCAATCCGTTTGACTAAAGTTAGAGAATGAGCTTGCGCACATCCTGATGCGGCGAGGCGATCACAGAAGTGCTCGTGATCACGCCGTATTCGCGCATGGCGTTTTCAGCCGCCTTGACGGCCTGTTTCACAGGCGAGACTTCGCCGGTCATGATGACGAAGGCCTTTCCGCCAAGTCCGCGCGCCATTCTCACTTCAACCAATGTAATATTTGCCGCTTTCACTGCGGTATCCGCCACAACAATCGATGAAATGGCGTTGATCGTTTCGATAATCCCAATCGACTGAACGTTTTCGACATCGACGTTGGCCATCAATGCTGGGAAAACAGCCTGATGAATATTTGGAATCACGTGTGATTCGATGACGAACATTCCCCCGACAACTTCACCATTCTTGACAGAAGATCTTACCGCTCCTACATCGCCAGAAATGATGGTGATATATTTACCAGGACAAATCGGTGTCGCTGTCACCAACTCAACATTTCCGGATTTGAGCATTTGGTCAGTGGATTCGATACCGATAGGGATGCTTTTAAATTCGATAAATCCTATTGCGTTTTTCAAATTTCCACTCTTTCTTTATGCATCGTTCAACGCAAATTCTCACGCCTTGACGGTGACCACACCGTTTTCGACCGATGTGACTTTGCCATCAATACTTGAGAAAATACGTGCACTCAAAGCCCCTTCCGGAATTTCTCCGACCAGCTGACCCCGTTTGACTTCATCGCCGACGGCGACGACCGGTGTTGCCGGTGCTCCAATGTGTTGAGACATCTGGAGATGGACTTCTTTAAACTGCTTCTTGCACGGTTCCATCGGCGCGTCCTTGTCAAATTCATCCAGGCCTAAACGCTTGGTCAGGCGGTGAACATTGAAACGACGGTCTTCGATGAACGGATTGGCCGATTTCGGCTGATCGTGATGCGGGTTCTTGATCCCGTTTTTCTTCAATTCCCCTTTGAGGAATTCGTTGACCTTCCAAGGCTGGAGGTCCATCACGCACGCATACTGGCAAAGCCCGCAGTCGCAGCACAGGTAGGCGTTCGTCGGCAGGGCGACGTTGTCGCAGGTCGACGCGTAGGCCGCAATGCGCATCATCTTATGCGGTTCCAGATGGTGGCCGAGATTGTGTCTCGGGCAAACTTCCGTACACAGGCTGCACTGCATGCAGTAATTCGCAGCCAGCTTCAACGAGCGCTCTAAGCTTCTCGTTTTCGAGTGGATCAGATAATGATCTTTCGGCAAGACGATGAGGCCCTTCGTTCCCTTCGTGATGTACGAATCTTCGGAAACGATTTTCCCCATCATCGGGCCCCCATTGATGATCACATAATCACTGATGGTTGGGCCGCCAGCCAGGGCCAGCGCTTCTTTTACCGTGATCCCCAAAGGCACTTTTGTCGTAATGCGGCGTTTGACGTTCCCGGTGACCGTCAAGTATTTGTCGATAACCGGTTTGTCTTCGGTCACACAGTCGTGAAGGTTGAGTAAGGTTTCAACGTTCATGACCAATGCGCCGACCGCCAATGGAATACCGCCTTCTGGAACAATCTTGCCGGTGCATTCGTAGACGAGAGTCTGTTCGTCGCCAGCCGGGTAGAAATTGTTCATGATGTGCAGTTTCAGCTTTGGATATTTCGGCAAAAGTGAATTGAGTTTATTGATCGCCGGCACGTATTTTTTCTTCAGGCCGATAATGCCTTCTTTTGCTTTCGTGTGTTCGACGACCATGTTGAGAGCTTCCAGTAAGTCGGAAGCTCTCAGGTCCATTAATTGTTGATCGACTCGAAGCAGAGGTTCGCATTCAGCACCGTTGACAATAACGACATCAGCCGTCGCATCGATTTTGACGTGGGTCGGAAAAGTGGCCCCGCCAGCACCGACAATGCCAGCGCTTTTTACTTTGTCAACCAAGCTCATATGCAACTCTCCTCTGATTATTTAATGTTGAAGGCGTCGCAGAGTACGCATCTTCTTCTTCTTGCGAAGGTCTTTGCTGAGGTCAAGCCTTCACCGGTCGGGCCAGCGATGGTAAAGGTCGGATAGCCTTCGCCGCCAGCGCCCAGTCCTGCGTAGGAAGGACCGTTCTTGACAAAGATCGTGGAAGCGATCTTCTTGGACATCTTAGACAGCGCGTCGACGTTCTTGGAGTGCATCGTCGCGGTGTGGCGGTTGCCGTGTTCCAATTCGCAGGCCAGGTCGATCCCTTCGTCGACGTTGTCGACGCGGACGATCCCGAGGATCGGCATCATTAATTCGATCTGTACCAATGGATGGTCAGCCGGCAGTTCGCCGATTAAGACTCTGGTGTCTTCCGGTACGTCAATGCCAGCAGCCTTTGCGATGTATTTCGCGTCTTTCCCGACATAGTCACGGGAGACACGGCCGTCCGGTGCGACCATCGCAGCCAAATCGTCGAGCACCTTGCGATCCTTGATTTCGAAAGCGCCGTTCTTCTTCATGTTGAAGATCAGGTAATCTGCAACCTGGTCGACGACGACAACTTCTTTTTCAGCGATACACGGCAGGTTGTTGTCGAAGGTGCAGCCATCGATGATATCTTTTGCTGCTTTTTCGATATCGGCCGTTTCGTCGACGAGTGCCGGTGGGTTCCCAGGGCCAGCGCCGATGGCTTTCTTGCCGCTTGACAGAACCGCGTGAACAACGCCAGGGCCGCCTGTTGCGCAGAGGAGTCTGACATCAGGATGGTGCATCATGACGTTAGCGGATTCCATTGTCGGGTGTTCGGTAGACACGACCAGGTTAGCCGGGCCGCCTGCTGCTTCGATGGCCTGGTTGACCAGTCTGACGCAGTAGAGTGAGGTCTGGAGTGCGCCTGGGTGCGGAGCGAATACGATCGCGTTCCCAGCCGCTAACATGCTGATCGAGTTGTTGACGATGGTTTCATTCGGGTTGGTTGACGGGCAGATCGCACCGATGACACCGAATGGCGAGAGTTCAAGTAAGGTTAAGCCTTCGTCGCCTGTCCAGCAGTTCGCCTGGAGATCTTCCATCCCAGGTGTCTTTTCTGCACAGAGATAAGCCTTTGTCAGTTTATCTGGCACATTGCCCATGCCTGTTTCTTCAACAGCCATGTTGACGATGGTTTCGACGGTTTCCTTTTTCGTAAAGGTTTTGCGAATTTCGTCAATAATTTTGTAGCGCAGTGACAACGGGCGCATTTTGTAGTCGTTCCATGCCGCCTGAGCTGCTGCGATGGCATCTTCCATATCTTCGAAAATGCCGTCTTTGCCCTTGGCATCCTGAGTCGCTGGTGCAACACCGTTAGCTGCGTCAATGGATGTCATCACTCTTTTAACGATTGCTTCAATACCAGCTGTATCTATATTCATACTGCCTTCCTCCTAAAAATTAATCATTTTGTTGAATCACCGCAAGGCCTGCTTTGGCAATGGCCATATCTTCGTCGGCAGTTCCGCCGCTGACTCCGATCGCTCCGATCTGTTTGCCATCGACGATCAACGGATACCCTCCGCCAAAGGTAACAATGCGGTTTTGATTTGTAAATTGAATACCGAATAAAGGGCTGCCTTCCTTCGCCAGATCCTGCACATCCTCAGTCGGGCATTTCAGCGCGTTGGCGGTGAACGCCTTGTTCTGGGAAATGTCGATACTCGCGATCAGCGAATCCTTCATCCGTTCGTAATAAGCTAAATTTCCGCCACGGTCGACTGCTGAGAAGACAATCGGAACACCGAGTTCCCGGGCTTTTACCCGAGAGCCGGCGGCTGCGCGCTTCGCGAGCACCAGCAGCAGTTCGTTGTCGTCTTCAGACGTTTCAACCGGACCCTTTGCTTGTTGTTGATCCTTCATACCTTTTTCCGCTACATCCCGGATATCCTGTTCAAATTCTTCAACCCGTGCCAGTGTAAACAGCAGGTCTGACAGGCGGTTGACGTATTTGACCACTTCCGGTCTGAGTTCCGGGTCCTGCGCTTCGTAAGACACGATCCGTCTTTCTCCCCTTCGGACGACGGCGCGCGCGGTGTGCAGGGCTGCGGATGCGGGATTTCTGCCTGGGATCACAAACTTGGTCTGTTTGCCGACAATCTGTAAATAATGATCGATCTGCTGTTCCATCAAATCAATATCCGATTGTTCGACCCGATCCTTCAGCATTTTTCTGCCGCGGTCATCACTGGCCAGCTCAGCCTCCAGAATGTAGATTCTTTCTTCAACGTGCAGAAGGATATCTCGAATTTCTTCGTCTTTGGTCAGGGACGCTGCCATACCGATGAAGGCCTGGGCTTCGTCCATGGTCCCGTAGGCTTCGATCCGGATGTCGTCTTTCGAAATCCGGCTGCCGCCAAACAGGCCCGTCGTCCCTTTGTCCCCTGTGCGGGTGTAGACATTAGGCATTCTGTTCTCCTCTGCTATAGTGTTTTCTTAACCTCCGGTGCCGATGTTTGAATTTCATCGACAATACCGACGATCGTCATGTCCATTGGCGTCGTTTTATCGCCGTAGACAAAACGCGCCGTACTCCCTGTCGTGACAATGACGGTTTCGCCAATGCCGGCTCCGACCGTATCAACAGCGATGGATGTGGAGGAACTCGAATACTTTTCGAATTCGCCCTTTTCGTTGATTTTCTTGATGATCATCAACTTGCATCCCATCAGGTGCTGATCCTTCTGCGTAGAGACGATGGTGCCAACCACTTTCGCTAGCTGCATCCCGTTCACCTACTCTCTAACTAATTTCATCCCAAATTCTTCAGCCGCTTCAGCTGCAAACGCGGTTATGATCGCGTCTTTTCTGACTTTGACGACTTTCTGTCCCTTGCGGGTCATTAAATCTTTCCGACTGACAATATGGGAAACAATGATGTCACCTTCCACTGGTGCCGAAACAGGTGCGGCAGGTGCCGGTTCAGCTGCTTTGGGTGCAGCCGTTTCCGGTGTTGTGCATTCGCTGACTGGCTTTTCAGCACAGACTTCGTACAGATCAGCCGCTGCGCACAGCGTCCAGCCGAAAGTCCCAAGGGTCGCCAGATTGTCGCGAAGGACTTTGCGGTAACCGGCTGGGACTTTCCCCATTCCGAGCTTAGCGCGGACTTCATCGTCGGGGTCTGCCCCGTCGATGGCACAGACAAACGACTTGCCCGACATAATGGCCTGGCTGATCGTTGTCAATACAGGTGTGTCCGCAATGCCGTGAGCAATTTTCGCCGCCGTGTTGATGGTCAGCGTCGGCAGAATCACTTCATCGGCTGTCTTCACAAATTCCTTGAGTTCAAACACGTTTTCGTTCGTGTAAACCTGATCGACATCTAAAGCCTTTTTTATTTTATCAAGATCAAGGACTTGTTTCGAACTGTCCGTCACTAAGACTTTAAGCTGCCATCCGTCTTTGCGAAGCTTTTCCATTGCCTTCAGGCCGTTGGTGTAGCCAATCGCGGCACCTGTAAAGCAAACCAATGCGGTTTTCGGTCTATTGTTTAACCGTTTGATGACTTCATCGACGATCCGCTGAACCAGAAGATTAAACATGTCTTCATTGTTCACCAAATCTTTTAAGTCCAATTGATCACCACATTTCTAATTCATTAAACTTCTTTTTCCGCCTCAAGCCTTGCAATTAAATGCAATGCCTAACGGCGTTACCAATAAGGGTTCTACAGGTTTAACGGTTTTGATGCCGATTTCCCTTTCGAAGACGCTTTCGAATTTTTTGAATTCGCAAGCCCCACCGACGACGTAAATGGTATCGACATTATAACCGTCGATGTAGCGCCGGACGATTTCAGCCATTTTTTCCACCGTGGGCTTAATCAGCGGGAAGATTTTACTCTCATCGTCATGGATTTTCATCTCTTCCGCTTCATCAAAACTGATGTGGTAGGCCCCGGCGATGACTAGACTCATGTGGGTCCCGCCTGTCGGCTCATCCGCGGTGAATACAACTTTTCCATGATCTAAAATAGAAATCCCTGTCGTTCCGCCGCCGACGTCCACAACCGCGCCGTTTTCGATGCCGAGCACCGTAGCGGCCGCTGTCGGTTCGTCGAGCACGTTGGTCACGTTGAAATCACAGGACTCCACAACATTGGCAATGATTTTAGTATTGCCTTCGATGATTCCCGGAGGAATGGCCGTTGCTGCCGGCGCATTGCTCAGATCCACACCAATCCGGTCTTCAAGCTGCCGCTTCAGGTCTTTGACAATGTCGACCGCACCGATATAATCGACGACGATCCCGTCTCGGACGACGTGGGCGCCTTGGGTCGCTCCGGCGACCGGCTTGTTGTTTTCGTCCACTACAGCCACAACGATATTAGCCGTCCCGAGGTCAACGCCAACTTTAAGCCTGCCTTCATAAGGCGCGACTCTTTTTTGTTTGATCAATTCGTCAAATGCTAATATGGTATCGTTGCCGCTTTTCCAATCCATTAATACGCTACTCCCTGTTATTTTTTAATTACGATTTTGACACAGCTGCCTTTTTTCAAGCCTGCCGCTTTCGCTTCGTCGCCGGTCAGCATCAATTCGTGCCGGCCATCTTCGGTGACGTGAACGAGGACATTTTCGAAAATCGTGCCGTCAACCCCTCTGGAATCGACTGACACCGTGTCTTTGTCTTTAAGCTGCAGCTGGTCTGCGATGTAAGTCGGCAGGTTTACACTTCGTCTCGGAATGATTGCCCCTTTTTCGCAGGCGACTGCTCCGGCCGGGCCGACAATTCTGCACGCCGCCGATTGATAATCATCTTTCGATTCGCGTATCGGCGCGTCGACGCCAATCGCTTCACTTTCCGACCGGGACAATTCAATGACCGGGTCTTGATCATCATCGAGCAGCGGTCCGAAAATGTAGCCATGGGTTGATCCCTTCGGCCCGCTGATGGCAACACCTTCTTCATAATAAAAAGAATTCAGATCTTTTGCCCGCGTTAATGTGGCGTGAGACCCGAAAAGCTGTTCCACCGTTTTCTGACTGCAGTAAATGTGTGCGCTGGGAATCCCCAGTGTGATGAGATCAGGCGACGCGTCGCATTTTTGTGCCTTCTGAAAGGCTTCCAAAATGATCTGAACCATCTGGCTGATCTGCTTTTCATTATACATTGCTCGGCTCTCCTTTCTTGTTATTGACAAGTCCAGATTGCTTAATTTTTCTTGTCTACCGGATCCGGCATTTCTGTCTTTGTGCCCCGTGAAGGTTCAAACTGACTGCCAAAAGTCGGAATATTCCAGTAGTACTTCATCCAGTATTTGTCCCGAACATTTTCGGGATCAAAGCCCTTTGTCTGTGTATTGTAGACCATCGGCATGAGCCCATCTGAGGGTCTGGCGATGACGATCGCTGACTGACAGCCATTGCCCTTATCGCAAGCTGCTTCTGCGGCAGCGACTGCCGCTTTGCACGCGCCGACATCTCCCAATACTTTGACAACATGCATGCCGCCGCCTCGGCTGGACTCAATGCCCAATAGACAGACATTTGCGGACTTGACCGCTGCATCAGCTGCTTCGATAGCTGTTGCAAGTCCCTTGGCTTCAATGAAACCAATAGATTGGCGCATTGACTTCTCCTTTCTTTGGCTTAAAGCATCACGCGTCTAATGACTTAAACGGCATCCGCTTAATCAAGCGCGCTGCGTTGGACCCGATGGCCCGCAGCTTTTCTTCTCCTGCGTTGGGCGAAATGGTAAACAACGGTTGACCGTCCCTTAATTTGATAAAATGCAGGACAATGCTGTGGCTGTCAATTCCGATGCCCACACCCAGGTGAGAATCCTCTGCCGCTTTATACGCTAAATCTTTTGCCGAAATTTTTTCTGTTATGTCTTCGTATTTATAAGGTAAGCCTTCTTCTTCGATCCCGAGGATGACTTCGGTGACGACGTCCTTCGGCACCGAACCCTTAATACTGTAGACCATTATTTCAGGTTTTGGTGCTTCTAATCCGGGATTCATATTACTCTCCTTTGCAATATGAGAGAACAAGACCTGTTGCCACGGCGTTTCTCGGACCTTCCGTCGCTCGGATATTGGCGCGTCCGGCTACGATGGAGTAGCGCGACAAGGCGTCAGTGATGAGCTGCGGAATTTCAAAGTCGAGTGACGATCCGCCAACCATGGTGACATATTCCATATCCCGTGCATTGCCCGTCGGGCTGACCCGTTCCAATGCGCGGATGGCGTTGACAACGAAAACCTTTTTCTTCGCTTCCTGACGAACCGTCTTGATCCGTTCAACTGTTAAGTTGCCCGGCAGCGGCACCATGCCGTCCGGTGTCAGAATAACGACTCTCGCAAATACTGTCGGCGAGAGTTGATTTTCGAAGAATTCCACAGAACCGTCTTCGTGGCGAATGTGGAACAAACTTTCAACCTTCGCAACCGGATATTTCTTCAGATCTTCCGCCATGTGCATGTCTTCGATGCCCAATTCTGAACCGATCAGCATCGTGACCATGTTGCCGGCGCCTGCCAAATGAATGAAATGAATTTTGTCTTCGCGGTTGATGATGGCTGCGTCGGTCGAACCGGCACCCATATCGAGAATGGCCATCGGTTTGTCCGCGCCCGGTGTCGTCAACGCACCGAGGATTGCCATCTGTGCTTCAACACCGCCGACTTCAACCTTGACGTTTAATTCTTTTTCAAGTTCATCTGCAATCATATTCATCTGCAGTTTGTCTGCCTTGACCATTGCGGCCAATCCAACCGCATTTTCCATTGAAAATTCGTTGGCCATCCCGCCTTTAACAGCTTGTGGGACGAAGGTATCAACTGCCAGAATATCCTGGATCTGAATTTTGTCCGGGGATTGATTTGTTAAGTTCGACATGACCTGACGGACGCGTTCGAGCATGCCGCCGGCATTCGTTCCCGGTTCCCCTGTCACATCTTCCACGGGCTGGACGCTTCTCAATGCATCCATGATCTGTTCGGCCCCTGCGTCAACAGGCACTTCGGTCTTTTTGTTTTCACCCTGAATGATGATTTTGCCGGCCGGGATCTTTCTTTCTTTGACATCCCCTGCCGGCGTTTTGATGATAACCGCTGAACGGTTTCCGATTAAGGCACGTGAAATCGGCACGACCTGCTTCGTTTCTTCTGGATTTAAATCAAAAACGGTCGCAATCCCGTAAGGGTTCGACAGCTGTTCGATGACCTTACCGGGTTCGGCGACTTCTACAGCCGCCCGCATGCCAATCGGCACCTTGTCGATTAATGCGACTTCATCTACAATCGGTATTTTTTTGTTTAAGCGGTTGTTGATCAAAACACCATCGTCGCGCTGCACGATCGCGCCGTTGACGTGAACGCCGCGTTCCACAGCTGTGTTGATCATCTTCGACGAGGTTTCAAAATCAACTTCTCTCGGAATCACCACAATCACCGCTTCGCCAGGTTTAACCTGGGTCAAGTTGCGGATATTGATGGTTTCGCCGACGCCGGTTCCCAATCCACCCGGAGTGGATGGATTGTGACCGATCATCGTGGATTCTGTGATAATCGTTTCTGTGATGGTTTCCATCGCCACATCGCCGATAACAGGAGCTGCTTCGTTAAGACGAATCAGCTCCACATCATCAAGCGTTAAATTGGCTTTGTCCAAGGCTTGCTTTAAGGAGGCGAAGACACCGTGGATGTTCTGCCGCGTCCCCTTAATCCCGGTTGTCGCGACGATCCCACTGGCTAAAAATTCAGGTTTATTGTGATCAACGCGTGCCAATGCCGTTTCGGTACTGGCGTTGCCGATATCAATCCCTGCAATAATCATATATTCCTCCAAACAATCCTATTTGAAACTTATTTAAATTCTTTGGTTCTCTTTCTCTTGTATCCGATGTAAGCAGCTTCTCTAACGAGCTGTGCGCAGACCTTTGCGCTGTATTTTGTTTCGAGTTCGTCAGCGATAGCTTCCAGTTCTTCTTTTGTTGAACGATACGGACGCAGTGCGTTGTAGATTTCGAGAACGCGGGCATCTGGAACGGCGATCAGTTCAGCCGCACGACGCAGGTTGATGCCGAGAGCATCACGGCCGACAGAGTCAGCAACCTGAGCCTGGAGTTCCAGAGTCTTCGGATTGATTCTTAAGTCTTCAGCTTTGAGGGTGCCGTCCAGAACCTTTTCAAGGGTTAATTCTTTCAGCGGAATCCCTGTTGCTGATGTGATTAATTCAGGTCTTTTTTCTCCCAAAGGATAATCAGCATCGGTTACTTTTACGTCACCATCTGCTGGTGCAGCTGCGCCAGTACCGGAGGACATCGATGCCATTACCTGTTTGACGATTTGTTCTAACATTTGTTCTTGTGTCATCTGTGCACCTCCCGATTATTTGTAGGAAACTTTCATGTTGACCGGTTTTTTACCTAAGACAACAGACTGGACTTCTTTTAAGTAGAGAAGTGCAGCTCTTGCCTGGTATGCCGGGCGAGCCATCTGGTCGTTCTTGACCGGAACTGGTTCCGGGCTTTCGCCTTTAGCGTAGCGAGCCGCATTCTTACCGATCTGACGATAAGTGTCAAGGTCGATCAGCGGGCACTGCGGGAATAATTCCAAGTTCCCTAACTGCGGCAGGTCTGCCTGATGGATCAAGCAAGTCCCACGAGACTGAATGCCGATTGCAATACCGGAGCCTGAAAGTTCAGCGCAGTCATGTCCGATAACCGCAACGTCACCTGAACGATAGACTTTGACGACACGAGCTTTCATGCCTTCTTCTTCGATACCAGCGATCATTTCTTTCATGATCTGCGCGTGAGGAACACCGATGATGTTGGTCTGCTGTTCTGCACCGAACTGTGCGGAAACACCGATGATAACTTCATCAGCTGCAGTGCCTTTCTGTGCTTCTCCGTCTGGTGTTAATACTAATGTTTCAGCTGGGCCTTCATCTACAGGAGCTGCTTTCGGCGCTTCTGCCGGTGCATCAGCTGACATTTCTTTAACAACATCTGCGATGATTGATTTTAACAATTCTTCGTTAACAGCCATTCTATACACCCCTCTCACTAAATTGTTTCTGGGTCATCTGCCCAAGGCAGATCAGCAATCTGATTCCAACGTTCTTCAGAAATCTGATACCCAGTTCCGACACCATGGTAGTCGTTCTTGTAGTTAACTGCAGAAATGACTTCCCAGTCAGAAGACAATTTAGAAGCTGTATGCAGGTAGTCACCAGCGCATTTGATGTACTGGATGTTAAAGATCGACTGTGCGACATCGTGGAAGCCTTCTTTGTCGAGCGCTTTGATGAAGTCAACAGCAGTAACGCCTTTGTTCATCATGTCTTCGATAGCTTTCAGGTCAGCGACAAC
Source organism: uncultured Pseudoramibacter sp. (assembly GCF_903789625.1). Lineage (NCBI taxonomy): Bacteria > Bacillati > Bacillota > Clostridia > Eubacteriales > Eubacteriaceae > Pseudoramibacter > uncultured Pseudoramibacter sp. The sequence goes on from NZ_CAIFFF010000006.1 coordinate 85,488, forward strand.
GTCACGGTCCGGCATATCTTTTGAGCCGTCTGCGTATGTTGCAGCTTCGACTTCTTCATCAGTGATTTCCGGAAGTCCCATGCCTTTGAACAAGCCCTGAATGGCTCTAGCAGCTTTCGCACGTGCTTCGACCAATGCGTCTTCAGTGATTGGCTGTAAGCCAGCATCGATTCTCAAGTCACGCTGGATAACGTTCCAGTCATCGTAGTCGTGAGCATCCCAGTTGGATCCTGCGAACATGTTATCGTAGTTCGGTGTGGATGAGTAACCGGAGCAGATGTAGTCTGTCCCTGGAACCATCTGCATCAGTGAACGAGCGACACGGCGTAAATCCGAGTGTGTGAATGTCTGGTCGTTTGATGATGCACATTCGAGGTCGAGGCAGGCAGCCAGCAGGTTTTCTGCCAAGATTTCACGAATACCGCCAGGTACAGCAGCCGGAACACCAACGCAAGAAACAGAACCGTTCTGAGTCCCCTGAACACCAGCACCTCTTGTGACATACAAGCAGCGGGCTTCAAGGTACAGCATGGAGTGACCTTCTGCATAACCCATCTGAACTTCTGAACCAGAACCAGATGTGAAACGCATTTTCAGGCCGCGTGATGCGTATGCGGATGCCAAGAATGCTTTTGAATATGGGGTATCGTCACCATCCATGAAGACCTGTTCAGTCCCATAAACGGAAATGGTTTCTGCGTAAGCGGTGAAGCCTCTCATACCCATATCCAGTTCGGTTGCTTCTTCAACAGAGCACTGAGTCAGGATGCCTGGACGGCCGCAGTTTGCACCGATCATGATCCCTAAGGCGTTGAATGGTGCGTAACGTGCGATACCAACGGTTGTTTCCTGTTCGTCGAAACCACGGATAGCTGCTTCAGCAGCGTCAGCCGCGATCTGAACCATGTTATCTTTAACGTTTGTGACGTGGCACTGGTTTGATGGCATTAAACGTGCACGCATTTTGTTCTGAGCCATCATCATTTCGAGAACACTCATGTATCCGAGAACTTCGGTCATCTTAGCTGGTGTAACAGCTGTTGTGATTTTGATGATGTCTTTTCTTGGCACGTGGATGTCAACGAGTTTGTTTGCGATGTCGATTGATGGAATAGCCATCGCTTCTTCTGCATCTTCAATATGAATTGCGTGGTCAGCGATGAACTGATCGAGCATATCGAAATCTTCTCTTGCTTTGCCGTCCATTTCGACGATCTTGCCGTCGACAACTTTGATGCTTGGCTTTGGATCCAAGTCAGAGTTCATGGCGATCAAGCCAACTTCTGGCCATTCCTTAACGAAACCGTCTTTTTTAATTGGACGAGCTTCCAGAGCTTCAAATCTTTTTGATCTCATTTAGTCATTCCTCCTTAAATCTCTTTGTGTATTAGTGTGGGTCTAATCACATTAAATGTAAGGAGTTGTTGCTGATGGGCAAGGTCCGCCTAATGCTGATAATGCCTGGATACCTGCATCACGGGCTGCACGGACTGCCTGACGAACTGCGCCAGCATCGCCGTAAACATTGATGAAGCCTTCGTTTGAAGCCTTTGTGCCGTGATCTGGTGAGCAGTAGCTGATGAGTTCTACGTTAGCTGCTTTCAGAGCGATATCGGAAATGAGGATACCAATACCAGCAGGAGCGCCTAAGATCAGAGCGTATGCACGGCCGATCGGTGCGCCGAATGCTGCGTTGCAGGCGAAGGAAGCACGTGCGGTGTACTGGAATTCCAGGTGGCCAGCGTCGTTGCCGTAAACATCGCCGAAGTGTCTTTCAGTTTCAACCAAAGCAACTTCAACAGCGCGTTTCGCATCGGAAACATCTTCTGCACCGAAGACAACCAGTGAACCATGTCCTGCGCCGCCCTTGGTATCACGAGCCATTTCACAGATAACCATTTCGGTGTTGGTCGCTTTAACAGCTTCATCAGCTGCCATGATCTGCGGGCCAGCCCCAGTACGGCCAGAAATGATACCGATTGAACGATACTTCGGATCGATTTCCATTGCTTCGTGTAAGTTAGGATCTACGTTAGCGATGACCAGACCAATTGTATCCCCCATGGTCTGTCCTACGTATTCAGTCAGTCCACAAGTGCCTGTGGCTTCAGAGACGGTACCCGTTTCTTCAACTTCGTCCATCTTCTTCATGACTTCTTCCATCAATTTGTTCATAACATCGTCTTTCATTAATTCACACCTCCACTATTTTTATAAAGTTGGTAACATTTTTTCCACATCTTGATGTGGTCTCGGAATCACATGAACTGAAACAACCTGGCCAACTTTGTCAGCTGCCGCTGCACCTGCATCAACAGCTGCCTTGACCGCACCGACATCGCCGCGAACCATGGTTGTGACAAGACCGGAACCGATCTTTTCATAGCCTGTGAACGTGACGTTGGCAGATTTGACCATGGCATCAGTTGCTTCAATGCATCCGACGAGGCCTTTGGTTTCAATCATACCCAAAGCTTCATTTGTCATAAGCTTTTCCTCCTTTTAGGTTATCTGACTAACAATATTGTAAACCATTTGCACAGATAATTACTTGTGATATTATTATAAAAAAACCACTTCCCCCTGATTTTATCAGTGTTTCCTTGTGTCTTTAAATTTTTCACCACAAGATATAGTCTGACGAATGATTACGTTTTTAGTATAAATGATTTTTGTAAAAAAGAGCTGAGATTTTGACAAATTCCTTTGGTAAATTTGTCACCTCTCAGCTCTTTTAGGCTCATTATTTTATTATTTTTTTACCGATTCAAAGGCGTCGACCTTTTCCCAGGGCAGGCCTTCCTTTCCGAAATGGCCGTAGGCCGCCGTCTGTTTGTAGATCGGACGGGCCAGTCCCAGGCCGTCGATGATGTCCGGCACCGCGAAGGACACGTGCTGCTCAATCATTTTTTTGATTTTCCCTTCGTCGGCCTTCGCCGTCCCAAAGGTGTTGATTTCAAACATTTCCGGTTCTTCCCGTCCGATGGCGTAGGCCAGCGCCACCTCACAGCGCTTCGCCAGTCCGCAGGCGACGACGTTTTTCGCCAGATACCGCGCCATATACGCGCCGGAGCGGTCTACCTTGGTCGGGTCCTTGCCGGAAAACGCGCCGCCGCCGTGATGGCAGGCGCCGCCGTAGGTGTCCACCATCAGCTTGCGCCCGGTCAGCCCGGTGTCGCCCAAGGGCCCGCCGATGACGAACCGGCCCGACGGATTGATGTGCAGCTGCGTGTCCGTCGTGATTTGATCGGCGCCGATCGTCGCCTCAAAAACCGGTACCACCACGTGCCGCACCAAAGCCTGCTGCAGCGCCTGCAGCTCGATCTCCGGATCGTGCTGCGCCGACAGGACAATCGATTTGACCCGGTTTTGGCCGTCGAGGGTCACCTGAGACTTGCCATCGGGGCGCAGCCAGGGCAGGGTGCCGTCCTTACGGACCGCCGTCAGACGCTTCGACAGCGCCGTCGCCAGCACAAAGGGCAGCGGCATAAGCGTCTTGGTCTCGTCGGTCGCGTAGCCGTACATAATCCCCTGATCGCCGGCGCCGACGTGGCGGACCTTGTAATGCTCGCCGGGTGCTCTGTCCTCCGGCGGCAGCCATTTGCAGCGGACCTTGCCGCCGACCCACTTCGCCGTTTCAATCGTATCTTGTTTGGAAACCGCCGCGTTGATGTCGGCAGATTGAGCGTTGATGTTGGTCATGACGATGCAGTTTTCCGCGTCGAGCCCAACGTCCGCTGAGGTATAGCCAATCTCCGCCGCCGTTTTCCGCGCGATTGCCTCGATCTGGATCGCGCCGCTTGATAACAGTTCCGGCGAAATTTCTCCCGCCAGAAAGAGCATATTTTTTGAAGCCATCACCTCAATGGCCGTGTGGCTTTCTGGATCGGCCGCGAGGCAGGCGTCGACAATGCCGTCCGCAATCTGATCGCAGAGCTTATCCGGATGACCTTCTGTTACAGATTCTGCTGTTCTTTTCATTTTTTATCACTTTTATTCTTGGCTTGCGCCTTTTTCTTTTCTTCCCGAACCATTTTCTTGTAGGTTGAAATGGTCATCTTTTCGTATTTCTTAAACAACTTGCTGAAATAAGAGCTTTCGTTGTAGCCCAGCCGGTAGGCGACGTCGGTGACGCTGTCGCTGGTGACGCAGAAATACCACTTGGCCTGCATCATGCGGCACAGATGGATGTACGTCATCACAGAGATGCCGAGGGTTTTCTTGAAAATCCGGCTGAGGTATCCCTGAGACAGCCCGCTGTTTTCCCGCACCTCTCTGAGTCCGATGTTCTCGCCGATGTGTTCATCTATATATAGGAAAGATTTTTTCATCACCGGGTAAAGGGCGATGGCCTTGTGCCGGAAGATCAAATCCAAGGTCGCGTAGAGCCTGAATTCCAGCCAGCGCTCGACCGGCAGCATTTTCCCCGCCGGCCGATTGACGTAATTGGTTTCGTCCAGGCAGTCGTACTGGGCGAACAATTTATTTTCAATCGTGTAATAATAATCGATGATTTCGTCCGTCGCGTCCCAGCTTTCCTGCTTGATATTGTCGATCAGCTCGGGCAGCACGTAATACATCGCGGCGTAATCGCTGCTGTCCACAATGCCGCAAATCTTATCGAAGGTGGCGTTGCGCCGCTGCTTAAGCCCGCGGAAATTTTCCAGAAGCCGCTTGACCCGCGAAAAGCTCAGCGGCTTGAGCAGATATTCGTCGACGCCGATATGCACGGCCTCCTTCGCAAAATCAAAGGTATTGTAAGCAGAAACGAGGTAAATCGTCACATGGGGCAGCAGCTCCCGGATCTTCTTGGCGGCCTGGATGCCGTTTTCGTCCGGCATCACCACGTCCATAAAGACAATATCCGGCCGAAAGTCCTTCACCTTCTCGACTGCTTCGGTCCCTGTTTTGGCAACGGTACAGACTTCAAATCCGTCGACCATGCCGATCATCTGTTCCAGGGCTTCGCGCATCAACGGCTCGTCATCGACAATGAGCACCTCAAACATCGCCGCGGCCTCCTTCAGGAATACTGATCACGAGACAGTTGCGGCCGTTCTCCGTGGTCTGGGCGATGTGATAGCCCGTGCCGTAAATCTCTCCTAACTTGTCGCGGACCGCTTCAATATTGGCCGCTGCCGAGTAATGCCTTTTCGCTTCCGACGGCAAATCGGACACCGCCTCACGATCCACATTGTCCTGCACCTCGCAGATCAGCCGGCCGGATTCCTGCGCAATGCGCACGAGAATCTGCCCGTCTTTATTCTGGTTGATCACCCCGTTTGTGCTGTGCTCGACAAAGGGAACGAGCATCATTCTCGGAATCCTGCACTTCATCATATTCCGCGGCACATCGATTTTATACTGGATGCGGTCGCCGAAGCGCACGCCCTGAATGTGCAGATAACATTCCACCGCTTCGGTCTCCTGCGCGACCGTCCAGAACGTGTCGTGCTCAAACAAGGTGTCACGCAGGAAATCTGAGATCAGCGTGATCATCTCATTGGTCCGCATGGCGCCTTCGATGATCGCCAGGTTCGCGGCAGACGTCAGGGAATTGAACCAAAAATGCATGTTCAGCCGATTCTCGAGATTTTCCTCCCGCGGCTGATGTTCCCTTCTCTCGTAGGCTTCGATTTTCCGGTATTGCTGTTCAATGATCGTCGCGTTCTGTTTATTCCGCTTTGCTTGTTGGTCCAGCTGTTTTTCCAAATCAATGTATTTGCCGAGCCATAGTTTCGCCATTTCGGCCGTCCCTTTTAACTGCTCAGGCGTAACAACGGGCAGCGCGTCAATCAGTTTGCGATTGACTTTAAAAAAAGTCTGGGCTTTCTTGTTCTGGCCCGCTTCGTCATTCACCACCTCATGAAAATGATCTGCGACGCGCACCGGTCCGCCCTGAACCGCTCCGAGGTATTCCCCGTCCCGTTCAAAGGGGACGACAAAAAAAGTCAATTCCTCAAGTGCCCGGTACATGAGAACGTCCCCATCGGTAACGGCCTGAATGCTGGCTTCCCGCGCCGATTTTTCAAGCGCTTTTTGGATTTCACGCCAATTTTCGCTTTCTTTTAAAATCGATACGCTTTCGTTTTCCGGCGCGACCGCACGCCCTTTGTAATCAATCAAACGGCAGGCGACGCCGGTTGCTTTTTGGAAAACCTGCTGAATTTGTTTAAATTCTTCTGTTTCAGCCCATTTTTCAAGATCCAACATGTTCCGTCCTCTTTTCTCTCAATTTGTTTTCTTATTTGTTATTTTAAGGAAAAAATGAGGATTTTTCAACACATAGTTGTTTGACGCATTAAATAATTGTATTTTATTTTTCAGTTATCGTATTTGAAATGCCTCCGACAAAACACAACGTCTGCGATAGGTGAAATGTCTTGCCGAAATCGGGCCTTCACCGGTCCAAGACGCGATGGAAAATGCGCAGGGCACATCCGCGCCAAAACCAATTGATGAAATAAAGGGCGCGTTTTTAACAAAAATGGCGGTTTGCATTGTCCGCGCCGCGCGATCCAAGCGCTCAATACTGCGGCTGTGGATCCCTGCTGTGTGGTGGTTGTTTTGTTCAATCTGCAGTGCTGCCGTGAGCGCCGCCTTGAAATCAGGCATGCGAACCATCGGCACAATCGGTACCTTGACCTCTTTCATGACGAGCAAATCGCTGAGGCGCGCTTCACCCACGACAAGCTTCGCCGGATAATGATACACAACGCCTGCGCTGTCTAGAATTTCTTTTAAGGGCCGGCCTTCGAACCGCCTGGCGACATCGCCGTCGGCATTGAACATCAGGCGCTCTACCTTTTCCATGTCTTTGCTGTCAAGCACCTGAACGCCCACTCTCGCGAAAGCGGTCAAAAGCGGCTCCGCGACGCAGTCCAGCGTCACGATGGCTTTTTCCGACACGCACATCAAATTGTAATCAAAGGCCGCGGATTCCGCGATAGCCGACGCCGCGCGGTCGAGATCCGCCGTTTCGTCGACGATGACCGGCGGATTGGCCGGTCCCGCGCCGATGACCTTTTTGTCAGCCCGGAATGCTGCGCTCACCGCTGTGCTCGATCCGGTCACGACAATCATGTCCACGTCGGGATGATTCATCAGCTGTTCGCTGACATTGTGGCCTGTCATCGGCAGCATCGAGACCAGATGGTCAATGCCAATCGCTTCCTTGATACTCGCGTTGATCAGTGACACTGCCGTCTGGCTGCACTGACACGCTCTCGGATGGGGGCAGTGGATGATGGCGTTGCCCGCCGCCAAGGCCGAAATCGTCGTGTTGATCAATACCGCGATGGGATTGGTGCACGGGTGAACCGCGGCGATAACGCCGCAGGATGAAAGCTCAGTCAAGACGATGCCGTCGTCATTGGTGAGCACCTCTGTCTGCAAATCCTCGACCCCTGGCGTCTTGTCGACGGCCAGCGCAATTTTTCTCGCCTTGTCTACGGAATGCCCCATGCCGGTTTCACGACAGGCCATTTCCGCGAGATTCATCACGGCGCCCTTCAGCCCTGTCCGAACGGCTTCGATCGTTCTTTTCCTATCTTTAAGTGTGCATTGTCTGTACGCCGTGTAGGCTTGTCCTGAAGCGCAGACAATTTGTCCTATCGTATCCATTGTTTTCCTTTCTGAATTTCTTTGTATCATCGTTGTTCGAATGGCTTGTCTACTTATAAAAATAGGGCCCGAAAGTCGGACCCTGAAATCAAAACAGATCAAGACATCCTGAGATCAAAAAGAATGGGCTCTGAAAGCTCGTATTTCGGCCGCGTCACCCCACATTGTGACGCAGCCTATAAATAAATTTGTCTTGTCGTTTGTTTTGATTATTGAACGGCAATCCCTTTGTTGACCGCCGAATCAACCGTAATATTTGGCTATTTAACCTTGTTTTAATCAACCATCTTTTGTATTAACCGCCGATTTTGCACTTCAGGCCTGCCGCTTCGACCATGTCTTTGAAATGATTCATCGTTTCCCGAGAAGGGGTTTTGGTCTCTGGCATCCGGTAAGGAATACCCAGCAGCTCGTATTTGTTTTCGCCTAAAGTATGGTAGGGCAGCAAATGTATTTCGTGGACGCCCTGCAGCGATTTCGCGTATTCGATAATTTCCGCGATGGTTTGATCGTCTGCGTTGACGCCCGGAATCGTCGGCACGCGAATAATGGTTTCGCCTGCCTCCCGCGCGATGCGCACCGCATTTTTTCTTATGACTTGATTGCTGACGTTGGTGAATTTCTTGTGAATCTCGTCATTGGGTGCTTTCGCGTCGAGTAATGCCAAATCAACATGAGGCAGCACCAGATCCAGCGCTTCCTCGTTGGTCGTGTAACCCGTCGTTTCAATCGTGGTGTTCCACCCCTGAGCCTTTGCAGCCTTGAGCAGTTCCGCCGCGAATTTGTACTGCATCAGCGGTTCCCCGCCCGACAGGGTCATGCCGCCGTTAGTTCTCCGGTAATAACTGGCGTCTTTTTTGACTTCCCGGATCACCTGCTGGACGGTCATCTTTTTCCCCTTCTGAACCAGGGCGTCCGCCGGACAGACAGCTGCGCATTCGCCACAGCCGTTGCACTTATCGTAATCGATAAAATGCGGATTGTCCGGCGACAGGGCCCCCGGCACCGGACAAACCTTTAAACACGAGCCGCAGTGAATGCAGTTTTCAGCTTGATACAAAACAACGGGCTGAAGCTTCTGAGATTCCGGGTTGCAGCACCACAGGCATCTCAGCGGGCATCCTTTCAAAAATACGATCGTTCGGATGCCCGGGCCGTCGTTGAGAGAAAATCGCTGGATGTTGAAGACACCGCCTTCCATCCCATAATTGATATTATCATCTGCAAGCAACGCGGCTTCTCCTTCCGTTTAGATTATTATTCGAATGTCTGTTCAGTTCTCGCGATGATGTCATCCTGAACGTCTTTAGCCAGAACGATGAACTGTGCGGAGTAACCGGCGACGCGGACGATCAAGTCTTTGTGCTGTTCCGGATGTTTCTGCGCTTCGAGCAGGGTTGCACGGTCGACGATGTTGAACTGAATGTGATAGCCCTTGTGATCAAAGTATGCTCTGACCAATGCCGAGAAGCGTTTCAGGCCTTCGTCGCCTGCAACGGCTGACGGTAAGAGTTTCTGGTTCAACAGCGTCCCATTACCGAAGTCGAGGGCGTCGATGGTTGCGGACGATGCGTTCGCTGCGGTCGGTCCGCTGACATCACAGCCGTGACGCGGTGAAATGTTGTCGGACAATGCGGTCTGCGCTAAACGGCCATCTGGCAGTGCGTCGACAGCACGGCCCATCCCAACGTTGGCTGAAACGGTGTAGCAGCCTGCGTGGTAAATCCCGCCACGTGGGTTCTTCTTGCCGTGAACGTTGCTGGAGTAGATCTTCGTGATCCGGCGTCCGAGCAAGTCGACTTCTGGAATATCGTTCCCGAAGTGCGGTGAGTTCAGCAGCAGCTGATGGATCTTTTCCCATTTTGCCAAATCTGCTGCGGTCGGGTTCTTCTTGCAGCCTTCGCCGCACGGTGCGGATGAAGCGGATGCCGATTCTGCGATCGATGCGATGTCGACATTGCTGCTGCCCTTGAGGACAGATTGGACCACATCCCAGATCTTCTGTTCCATTGCGGAACGGCCAGCTGCTGAAGTGGCGCTGCCTGCGCCGCCGCTTGGCGCCACCTGGCTGCGGTCTGAGCCGCTCGGTGCACCTGACGGATCGACGGCGTAACCGAAGTTGTTGTCGACAGCTTCCATCATGTCGGCCATGGTCATGGTCTTGTCGTCGAAGATGTTCTTCTTGACGGCGACGAAGGAGTCGATAACATCGGCTGTCCCGAAGGCCTGCGGCCCGGTGAAGTTGTAGATGGCGGCACCTTCCTGAACGGTTGCGCCCTTGTCCATACAGCCGTCAACCAAGGCGGATTCGAACGGCAGGGTCATGTTCATCATGTGGGCGTAGTCGACGCAGTTGTCGGCTTCTACCAAATAATCGATGAAGAATTTCATCTGTTCTTCGTAAGCGGCGACAAAGTCTTCAAAGGTCTTGAAGTCGGTCATTTCGCCGGTCTTTGGTCCGAGCTGTTCGCCGCGGCAGCGGCCATTGTGCATCGTGATATCCAAAACCTTGCAGCAGTTGAAGAACGCGGCATCGTGCCAGCCGTCTGTCTTGTGCTGCGGCTGCGGTTCAACGCATCCGATTGGCAGCCAGTCACGGGCATCTTCCAGTGAAACGCCGTCGTTTTCGAGCATTGGAATCGCGACTTCGTCGTTGTACATCGCCGGCAGGCCGTGTCCTAAGCGGACCACTTCGCATGCGCGGTATAAGAATTCGTCTGGCGTGCCGTCCCAGTAACGGATGGACATGGATGGCTGCGGCAGACCGGTGTGGGCGATGGCATCCAGCTGCATGTAGGAAACGTCGTTGGTTGCGTCAAGCCCTTCAGGGGTCTGGCCGCCGGCGCACATGTTCTGGAAGATCGCGTAGCCCGCGAACAATTCGTCGGAAACCGCGTCACGGGTTTTGTTCAAGTCGTTGAGTTTGATGAAGATGCAGTCAACCAATTCCTGCGCGAAATCGCGGGTCATGTTGGCATCGTTCTTGTAGTACGGATACATATACTGGTCGAAACGTCCCGGTGAAATGGAGTGACCGGAAGATTCGATCTGCATAATCAATTGGACAAACCAGAAGGACTGGCAGGCTTCCCAAAAGTTGGATGCCGGTTTTTCCGGTACGTTCTGGCAGTTCTGCGCGATGACCAGAAGTTCTTTCTGGCGCTGCGGATTGATTTCCTTCTTCGCCATATCGAGGGCCATTTCAGCGTAACGATGAGCGTAATTGATACATGCGTTGTAGGTGATGATGACGGCATCGTAGAACTGGCGTTTTTTGATGGTCGTCGGATCGTTCGGATCGAGGGCTGCTTTCTTTTCAGCTGCTTCTTTGATGATGCCGCTGAAGCCGACTCTCAATACTTTGCCGTAGTCGACGCAGACGTGGCCGATCCCGTTGTAGTAATAGTTCCCAACGGTGAAGACGCCGAGATCCTGGCATTTCTGGCAGGTGTCGGACATCAGTGAGCTGGCCAGTTCGGAGTTGGTTCTGCCCGGCCAATATTCAAAAACTTTTTCCAAGCGGTGCTTGGTATCTTCTGGAATTTCAAATGGGTCGCATTTACGTGTGGCCATTGTATCGAATTCAGCCGCTACCCAGTCGTATGAATATTCCGGGAAGAGCTGGCAGCCGCGGTCTGTTAATGTGGCAGACCCGACAATCAGTTCGTCCGGGCGAATCGTAATTGGAATATTATTTAAAATATGTTCGTTCGCGTGCGCAATCCGCATCACCGGCGCTTCTTTTTCGTGTGCGCGGTACGCTTCTGTAACCAGTTCCGCACGATCCGCTTCGACTGTTGGGGTCGCGTCAATAATGCGCTGTTTCAGTCTTTTAACTCGATCAGTCGGTTCGGTGAATCCTTTAGCAATTCCCATAATAGCCTCCTCTGTAAGCTTTCATATCATTTTATTGTTCGCACTGTTTCACACACACCAGCAGTGCTTACGGTTTCATTATAGGGCAATTTATGTGATGCCTAATAATACAGGACAAACCAAAATTATGTAATTTTAAATTTCACGCTTCAGTGCTGAAAACCCCCGGCGGCATCAAAAAAACGCCCGAATCCGAAGATTCGAGCGTTGACGATTCGATTATTTATTTTATTAGTTTGATTATTCGACGGTCACAGATTTAGCCAGGTTGCGCGGCTGATCTGGGTCGAGGCCTTTGCCGACGGAGGTGTAATAACCGATGAGCTGGCAGATCACAGCGGTTTCAAAAACCGTCAAGTCGTCGGGCACGTCTGGAATAGACAGGTGGACGTTGCAGATCGTCGGGTCGTTGATTTCCTTATCCTTTGAGATCAGAATGACAAAGGCATCCCGCGCTTTGACTTCCCGAATATTGGAAATGACCTTTTCGTAGACCTTCTGCTGGTTGGCGATGGCGATGACCGGCACGCCTTCTTCGATCAGCGAAATCGTCCCGTGCTTAAGTTCCCCTGCGGCGTAGGCTTCCGCGTGAATGTACGAAATTTCCTTGAGCTTCAGCGCCCCTTCCATCGCCACGCGGTAGTCCAGACCGCGGCCGATGTAGAACGCGTCCTGGGCGTTGACCATTCGGCTGGTCAATTCCTTGATCTGGTTTTCGTATTGCAGCACTTCTTCGATGTGGCCCGGGATAGCCTTGAGCGCCTGTACCTTTTCTCTCGCTTCGTCTTCGGTCAGGCGGCCTGTCGCAAGGCCGAGCTTAAAGCCGAGGAGGTACATCGTCGCGACCTGAACCGTGTAGGCCTTCGTCGAGGCCACCGCGATTTCCGGACCCGCGTGGGTGTAGACGACGTAATGACTTTCTCTGGCAATCGACGATTCCTTGACGTTGACAATCGACAGCGTCCGATCGGTGTACTGCTTCGCCAGCTTTAGCGCCTCAAAGGTATCGATGGTTTCCCCGGATTGGGAGACGACGATAACAATAGAATTTTTGTCGATGACTGGCTGAGAATATCTGAATTCCGACGCGATGGAAACCGTCACCGGCATTCTTAGATGATTCTGAATGAATTCCGCGCCGACCATGCCGGCGTACATCGCGGTGCCGCAGGCGACAATCGTGACGTTTTTTGCCCCTTTGAAGAAGTCGTCCGGCACCTGATCACCAGAGAAATCTGGTAAATCGTTCTTGATTCTCGGCGTGATGGTCCGCGTAATCGCGGCCGGCTGTTCGTGAATTTCCTTGATCATAAAGTGCGGGTAGCCATCCTTTTCCGCCGCCGTCAGGTCCCAGTCGACCGTCATGATTTCCGGCGTCACCGGGTGACCTTCGAGATCCTCGAGGGCAATGCCTTCCGGCGAGAGGGATGCGATCGTATATTCCGGCACGACGAAATATTTGTTGGTGTGTTCGATAAAGGCCGTAACGTCTGAGGCGATAAACGCGCCGATTTCTGGATCGAAAGACGCAACCATCGGGCTGACGTTGCGCACCGCGTAGATTTCCCCTGGATGATCTTCGAACAAAATCCCAAAGGCGAAGGAGCCCTTGATTTCAGCGACTGCCTTGCGAATCGTTTCCTTCGGATCGTGGGTTTCTTCGTAAAAATGATTGAGCAGTGCAGCCCCAACTTCTGTGTCCGTTTCGGACTGGAGCTCATCCGCCAAATTGAATTTATTGGTGATCGCCGCGTAGTTTTCAATGATGCCGTTGTGAATCAGCGCGACCTTGCCGACGCGGTGTGGATGGGCATTGGCAGTCGAGACACCGCCGTGGGTCGCCCAGCGCGTATGGCCGATGCCGCAGGTCGACGGGTTCACTTTGTCACAGACCGCGCGCAGGTCCTTCACCTTGCCCGCTGTCTTTCTCAGGGAAATATGCGGCTGATTTTCACGGAAATAAGCAATGCCGGCGCTGTCGTAGCCGCGGTATTCCAAGCGTGAAAGGCCGTCGATTAAAACATTTTGAACCTCTAATTTTCCGGTATAACCGATAATGCCACACATAATCGTTTCCTTTCTTGTCGCAAGATGCGAAATCCAAAAAATAAACTTCTTGCTAAAAAATTACTTTTTAGTTGATTGACCATTTAATTTATTAGGATAGTTTACCACAAAAAAGGAAAAAGAAAAAGCACTATCTGGTTGACTTGCCGGTCACTTCCGCGCGGCCGTTTTGAAGGGTGACCGTCCCTCTCTGCGTGGCCTGCGCCTTGCCGCAGCGCGCCACACAGGTAAAAAACCAGCTGGTGTCGTTGAGCTGATCGACCTCAATTTTCACCCTGCCCCGTTTTTGTGTCAGGGTTTCTCCAGTATAAGCGGCATTCTGCTCGATTTGGCTCTTGCATTGGGCCACGCCGGAGTCCAGTAGCACGAGGCACGCCTCGTGGTCCCGATAGCAGGCCGCGGTCTGAAGCTCCTGCCCGTGAAAGGAAAAGAGCGACAGCAGTGGCACGACGGCGAGCATCATCACCACGAGAACCAGCGGCAGCACCGTCCCCTGCTGGTTGAGCCGCCTATACCGATTGGGTTCACGGCGTTCTGACCGTGACGCTCTGCGCGTGCTTCGGCGCGTAAATTTCTGTTTCATAGACATTGGGATCTCCGGTATACTGCATTTTGAGTCTAAATCTGCCGTTCGGCGTATCGCCCTGCCACTCCGGCGCCAATTCAAAATCAACGACTTCCGCGTCCAGCTGACTGCGGGAGCCGTTGTCGAGGGGGACAAAGTTATTGTAGTATTTGTCCCGATACAAGATATGTGTTTCTTGTCTCAATGTGTACAAATCATAATACAGTGGGGTTTCCATGTCCTGCACGTAGACATCATCCCCGTCGATGACGACGGTATCCGCCGAACGGATCGTCTTTTCGATAAACAGATGGACGTGTCTGAACTCCTGAACGTGGGAACGGGCCGATCCGGCCTTCGGTATTTTCGTCGAAATGGCGGCAAAACTCGGCAGCAGTCCGGCTGCCAAGCCGATGATGGCCAATGTCACCAAAAGCTCAATCAGCGTCATCCCGCGCTGACTCTGTATTTTCGTCTGTTTCAGCTGAAGTCGATGCCGCATAAATCACTTCCTGATAGGTTTCTGAACGCATGCCCTTTGGCGCGACCGTGATGTCCACATCGTAACGGCTACCGGTTCTTCCGGTCACGTTGAACCGATAGGTGATCCGGTCGTCCGATATGTCCTCGGCGACAGCCCGCAGCCGCGCATTGGCCGCCTCAACGTCCGGATGGTCCATCGCCGCGACAGCCGATGCCGCCCGATGATAGGCTTTAGGCAGTCCCCGTCCTTGGGCGTTGAGGCCGGCTGACGCGTTTTTCAAAATGGCCAGATTGCCCAGCAGTGAGATCATCAGCACAGACAACAGCGCCACGATCATAATCGCAACCAAGCTGTCGACCAGCGTGATGCCACGCTGAGAGGCCATCTTTTTTCTCACGCATTTTATCATCCGCTGCCTCCCGTCAATCCGACAGCCGAATCCGGCCCGTGACCGGCTGAAGCACCAAATTGCGCTTCAGCTGTCCCGGACCTCTTAATAGGATTGTTTGTCCCTTGTTAATGGTGCCCGTTGGTAAAAATTGAACGCGAATATATCTCCTTGTGTCAATAGTTCCATTAGCGAAAGAAGCTTGCATTTTCTCAAAATACACGTATTTGGAGTAAAACTTTTCTTTCTGGTCATCCCAAGTCTTAATCTCGTACCTATTGTAGAAGATCTCCACAATGACCCCTCGATTAGCGTCCTGCATCAACGCTCGGTCCCGCGCGTCGTTGAGGGCATCCTTCAGCGCTTCACACTCCGCGTCGAAGGCTTCCCGGTTCGCCATCTGGACACCGGCCGTCCCGATGACGGCCACGCCGCCGCTCAACAGACCGATCAAAATCAGCACGACGAGCATTTCCGCCAGGGTCATGCCCCGGTTATTCTTTATCCGCGACAGACACCACACCTTCAACCTTGTCGTAGACGAAGACCTTGTCCTTTGCCTTCGCGCTGTAATCATTATCTGCTTCCTTCTTGAGGTATTTGTTGGTAATCAAAAGCTGAACGACTTCATCGTACGCGGCATTCGTATTGGATGCTGCCGTAACAGCTGGCAGCGCACCTTGATCGGCTTCATACAGGGTGACCGCCGAGGTCACCTGTTTGGCGTTGGCCTTGTCAACCTGGGTCCTCGAGCGGTTGACGATCTGCGGCACCGCGACAATCATCACGCCAGCCAACACCCCGATAATAATCAGTGTAACCAGCATTTCCGCCAGGGTAAATCCCTTTTGATTGCTGCGCTTTTTGATTTGCTTTGATTTAGGCATCGTGTCGCCTCCTTTATTTTGAAATTTACATCATTGCTGCGTAGCCACCGTAAATGGTGTAGAGCAGACTGATAAACGAAATAACCACACATCCCACCAGCACGCCGACGACGACAATCAGCGCCGGCTCCAGCACCGCTGAAAACCGTGCGAACATCCGATCGTACTGTTTGCGGCAGCGTGCGCCTGCCTTTTTCAGCATGGGCAGCAGTGCCCCTGATTTCTCCCCTACTTTAATCAGCCGCTCACCTCCTTTGTCGAGCAGGCCCGTCTGCGCTAGTCCCGCCGACAGCGGCTGCCCGTTGCTCGCCGCCTCGGGCAGTCCGTCGATCTGTGACTTAAAATAAGCGTTGGTGACGGGTTTTCCAGAAACAACCAATGCGGTGATCAAATCGACGCCGCTTTCCAGCGCCAGCACCAGCATATCCAAATAGGCCGCCCAAAGTTCCAGACGGCGCATCCGCCCAAACAGCGGCGATTCTAACAGCAGACGGTCCAATCCCTTTCGAAAGGCTGTCTGCTCCGGCAAAACCTGATGGAGCACCCAAAGCGCAATCAGCGCGGCCGCAAGCGCGCACAGTATATCGGCCACGGCGCCATTTAAGCTGATCAACATCCGCGTCCCCGCCGTCATCGACAAATCGAGACTGGCGAGGGTGTCAATCAAGCTGGGCAGTACGCTTGTGACCAGATAGCGAACCACTGCCATCGCCATCGTCAGGACGATGGCCGGATAAATCATAATTTGAATCAATTTATTTTTCTGCCGGCTCAGCCGGTCGTAATACTTTTCCAGACGCTCCAGCACTGAAATCAGCCGGCCCGAGGTTTCCCCCACCCGCAGCGTTTCGATCATCAGCTGGGGAATGCCCAGCCCGCAATCGGCCATCGCCGCGCTGAAGGGTGCGCCTTGTTGAATCGCGCGCACCACTGATTCGATGCCTGCCTTCAAAGGCCGACGGGGCTCGCCATCCAAGAAGGTTTTTAAAGATTCGACCAAGTCGAGGCCGGAACTCATGAGCACCGCTAATTCGCCGCAAAATGCAGCCAATCCCTCGTCGTTTAATTTCCGCCGCCGCCTGTTTTGAGCGGCCTCAAAGGAAAAGGTCAACGTCTTCATAAGCCACACTCCCGGTTTTCAAATGAGCCACCGCGCTTTTGCGAAAAGGGCGGCTGTGCGCATTTGGCGTGTCCGCCCCTGCATCCACTAAATCAAACAGCCCGATGCGCCCGAATTTCCCTGTCTGCCGGCAGGCCGGGCAGCCTCTGCCGACGCGCAGCTTCCCCGGACGTTTCAAGTTTAAGCGCTTAGCCTGCGCCGCGTTCATCGCGACGGTTTCGCCACATTTCGGGCAGATCTTCGGAACCAGCCGCTGCGCCATCATGCCAATTAACTGATCGTCCGCCATGTAATCCGGCACGCCAAAATCCAAAAGCCGCTCCCGGCAGCCCCAGGCGCTTCTCGCGTGGATCGTCGCAAAGCACAAGTGGCCCGTCGCCGCAGCGCGAATGGCCGCGTGGGCCGAGCGGCTGTCCCGAATCTCGCCGAGGATAATGACGTCGGGATCCTGCCTGAGCACCGCGCGGACGCCCTTTTCAAAATCCATATCCCGGACGCCGGACAGCGACACCTGAGTCACCCCGGGGATCAAAATTTCCGCCGGCTCCTCTAAGCTTACGAGGTGCACCCCTTCACGGTTCAGACGGTTCGCAATCGAAAACAGCGTCGTCGTTTTGCCTGAGCCCGTCGGGCCGCTGATCAAAATCAAGCCTTCCCGCCGGCTGACCATCGCCGTCAGCTTCCTAATGTCCGCTGCCGTCAGCCCCAGACGGGATAAATCCTGAATGTAATACCGGCTGTCGAGAATGCGGATCACCATGTGTTCCCCGTGCACCGTCGGCAGCACCGAGACCCGCATCGGAATCTCGTGAAACACAAAGGCGCCGTCCTGCACCGAGCGTTTGTCGCTGATATCCATCTGCGCCAGAATTTTAATTCGCGAAATCATGCTGGTGTAGTCTTCTGACGACAAAGAAGTGTAGAAAAAGAGCGCACCATCAATCCGAAAACGTACGCGAAAAGTGTCTGACCCGATCGGCTCAATATGGATATCCGAAGCCCGTTTATCCATCGCCACGGTCAATAATCTCTCTGTTAATAAGACAATCCCATCGCCGTGTTTTTGATTCATGGTGCGCTCTTTGGTCGCACGATTTGTATCAGAAGAGTGCTTATTTTTAAAAAAATTCATGTTAAGCTACTCTCTTTGATTTGAAATTTTTCAGAGTATATCACGATATTTTGATTTTTGCAATCGTTTTTAGTAAATTCTTTAAATGATCTTGGTCTGTAACTGCTTAATAATGCGTTGCAAAAAAAGTAAAGAAAATAACTTGAAAATTGAAAAGAAGGTGAGGTGGAAATTTGATCTTTATTTAGATAAATGGATGAAATAGTTGATGACATACATTTGAAAAATGATTGAATAATTTGGGGGAAAATAAGGTACGTCTCTCCACAGGCCGAGATGATCTAAAAATTCCCTTTTATGTTATGTCTTGCAATAAAAAAGAGGACTTTAAAAGCCCTCTTCATAACTCATCATTGTCGTGTTTGATGAAATTCTAAAATCAATAAGTCGGCGTAGCGTATCCGAAAATATCGGATGCTTTGATGTTTCGGTTAACCCGTTTGACCTTATCGCTCCAATTCCCGTCGATTGTCGTCATGGTATTGCCAGAGCGCTTTTCAACAATCGCCACATGTGTGGCCATGCTCTTGCCAATGTAGACCAGATCGCCGGATTTCGGTGCGTAACCTTTCCACCGCCAGCGTCCACGGCTTTGGTACCACTGCACACCATTTCCTGTATAATTGTGATAACAGAACACCTTCGATGAAGCGCCGGCCTTCGCCCCACACCAGGAAACAAATGTCGCACACCACGGCTGATAGTTACAATGTGCCCATGCGCCATATTTTGTGCCGTTATTGCCATATTCGTGGTAGCCAACTTCCTTCTGTGCCACTTTCACAATGCGTTGACGCGTCGTTTCTGGCGGAGTTGGTGTCTTGAACTGCCTGGCATTTGCCTTTTGAATTGTGAACAGCTGTGCCTTGCTATTATTGGCCGTGTATAAATCGACGTTTGTGTTTTCCTTCGATGAATTGCCAGCGACGTCAATTACCCGTGTTGTTGAATTTTCCGGCATAAGCGTATACTGGCCTTTACCCTTGCTGACAACGACAAATTTCTGCGCCCTAGAATTATTTTGATTATAAATCTGCACATTTGCACCGTCCGCATTTCTGCCGCCCGAAATATCAAGGGCCTTGCTCTTATTGGACAGTGGAATCAAAGTGTAGGAGTGGTCCAAATTACGGACAAACGTCCACCCCTTCGTCGTCAACCAGGAAGCACTCTGCATCACCACATTGGAGCCGGATACAGTGAGCACTTTACCATTCGCATTTTTCACAAGCGCCGTAAAGGTGCTGCCGAGATTGGCGCTGCTGGTTACGGCTCGATTCTTTGGCACAACACGCCATTTCTGAGCTGCTGAATTATTGTAAGTGTACACTTGTACATTTGCACCGCTGTTTCGGCTGCCGCCGCTTACATCGAGTACCAAACCAGATCCGCGATTCCTAAACGTGTAGGTATCCCCGCTTTTGGTGACAATCCATTTCTGCGCGTCGGAGTTATTCACGCTGTACTGCCAGACGTTTGCGCCCTTTCTCTTCGATCCGCCTGCAACGTCGAGAACCTTGCCGTTTTTGGCGTTTTGAATCATATAACTGCCATCGCTTTGACGTTTAAGATTAAACAGCTGTGCTGCTGAATCGTTATATTGATAACATTGAATATTCGCGCAGCTGAAAATGCTTCCGCCAGAGACATCTAATACAGTGTTCGACGTGTAAGATGGATTCAGCATCACATTGTTTGCGCTGTAATCTGGGATCGTCCCTTTTGAAACAAGTGTCCATTTCTGAGCCGCGCTGCCATTTCCTGCGTAAATTTGAACATTAGCGCCGTTTCGTCCGCGGCCGCCATTGACGTCAAGCGCGCATTTTTCTGAATTTGCAGGCTGAATCGTCACTGTACCATCAGCGTTTTTCGTGAGCTTCCACTTTTGCGCTTTTGTGCCATTTGGATTGTACTGCCTGACATTGGTGCCGCTTTTGCTGCTGCCGCCGCGCACATCCAATGCCCGGCTGCCAGCCATCGTCATGATCGTATAAGTGTCGTCGTTGTTTTTGACAAAGCGGAACCGCTGCGCATTAGAACCATTGGCAGCATGAATCTGAAGATTAGCCTCGTTGACCGGACTGCCGCCAGCAATGTCCAGCACTTGATTATTCCCAACACCTGAACGAATTTCATAAAGCTGAGATGTATCGACCGCGACAGCTTCCTGCGTTTGCGTCTGTACTTGATTTTGTGTTTGTGTCTGATTATTTGCAGCCGCCGGCTCCGCGAAAGCGCAGGGCGTAACTGCCAACGTCGATGCCAGCACAGCTGCCGCTGCCCAGAGTCGACCTTTTCTATTCTGTGTTTTTCGTTTACCTAATAAAATAAAATCACTCCTTTTCCAAATAACGAATCGTGCAATTAAAACTTAATTTTTCGTCGTTTATATACTACAACATTTTTATTATAACACGTTTTCTCCTACTTGAAAAGTTACTTAAATTGATCGTTGAGCTATATATTCCCCGCCGCTTTATCCTTTACGACCCCAAGCACTTCTCTAAGCATATTGTTCGCCAGGTACAGCGGCGTGGACGGCGCGGCAATGCCGTACACCTGCCGGTAGCCTGTCTTTTTCGCGAGGCTCAGTCCGCGGTAGACGTGAAAGTTATTCGTCACGATTCCGATGCGGTCACCCTTGATATCGATCAGCTTGGCCGAATATTTGATGTTCTCGACGGTGTTCTGCGACCGGTTCTCGACGTGAATTCGATTGGGCGCGATGCCCTTTTGAATCAGATATCGGCGCATGGCCGACGCCTCGGTTTCCGGCTCATTCGGGCCGCGTCCGCCGGAAACGACGCACCGCGTTTTTGAATTGGCTTTGAGGTAAGCCGCTGCCGTGTCCAGCCGATAAGCCAGTACTCGGCTCGGTCCCGTCGTTTTGACCTGCGCGCCGAGCACGACGATCACATCCAGCCCCTTCGGCGCCTTTGCGTTAAACTGTGTATGGATCAGCGCGCAGACCGCCACAATGCTTACAATGACCACCACCAGCATCACATCCACCGCAATCCGCACGCCGATAGGCATCCGCGCCCAAGCGCCGGTGTGCACCCCGACGGCCGCAGCGGCGAAAAGCGCGCCAATGCCAAACCACACCAAATAAAACCGCGTGCCGGAAGCGATGCTGAGGATCAACACGCCGTAGACGCACGACAGCGCCGCCAGCGCGCTCAAAATCACCACACTTTTTTCCATCGCTCACACATACCATTCCGGCCGTCTCAGCCCTGTGTAAGGCTTAGTTTGGCGCCGAGCCGCGGCCTGTCCCAGCTCGATTTCCGCGTACAGCATCGCCTCGTCCCTGCCTGCCAGAGCCAAGGTTTCGCCGTCGGGGCCCGCCACAATGGATCGGCCGGAAAAGGTCATGTCGTCTTCCGTGCCGACCCGGTTGCACATCGCCGCATACACGCTGTTCTGAAAGGCCTGCACCTTAATTTCCCACTGGAACAGCTCATCTGGCTCACCGATATTGTTTGCCGTCGGAATCAAAATCAGCTCGGCGCCCTTCAGCGCTTCGGTCCGGATGCTTTCGGGATAATGCCGATCGAAACAGACGACAATGCCGATTTTTCCAAACTTCGTCTCGAAGACCTGAAAACCGTCGTCCGCCGGCGTATAATAATCCTGCTCGTAAAATCCCGGGCACTGCGCGATGTGCACCATCTTCTGCGTGCCGAGGATGGCGCCGGTGTCGTCGATCAAAAAGCTCGTGTCGTAGTGCTGCCCGTCCAGGGCCATATAAAAATTGGGCGAGGCGAAAATGCGGTGCGCCGCGCACGCGTCCTGCACCGCCCTCAGGTATGGGCTGTCCATCGTCATGCAGTACCGTGACGCGTCCTGCCCGGGATGCTTCGGAAAAAACGGGCTGAGCTGAATTTCCGGAAAGAGAATCAGGTCGGCGCCCTGCGCCGCCGCTTCCTCGATGTGTGCCAGTGTACGATTTAAATTAGCGGTCATGTCTGCCGACATGCGCATCTGCGCCATTGCGATTTTCATAAGTGCTTCCTCTCGTTTCGTTTTAGCCCTATCATAACACAGGGAAATGAATCGCTGCACATTTTTAGAGAAAGCCGCTCACATAAAAAAGACTGGCTTGATGGAGAACAGCCAGTCTCGGTTTGTATTGGATGTATTAAAGAGAAGGAGAAGTTTTCATTTACGCGTGAATGCGCCACTGCGTCAGCAGATGCTCTGTGCCGGCGCGTAAAAATCCATGATTTCGCTGCGGCCCTCGTCCATTTCAGCGATGGCCGCCATTTCGGACGGAGTCAGCTCGAAATCCCAAATGTCGCGGTTTTCCCGCATGTGTGCCGCATTTTCGCTCTTGGGAATGACGACGGCGCCCCGCTGCACATTCCAGCGCAGTGCGGTCTGGACCGCCGTTTTGCCGTGGCGAGCGCCGATCGCCTCTAAAACCGGATGGGTGAAGATGCCGCGGAGTCCCTCGTTAAGCGGTGCCCAGGCTTCACAGACAATACCCTTCTGGGCCAAGTCGTCGAGATAATCCTGCACGCCGTAAAAGGGATGCCGCTCAATTTGATTGACCATCGGGCCAATATTCGCCACTGACAGTAATTCATCCATCCGCTCCGGAATGAAGTTCGAGGTACCGATGGCCCGCACCACGCCTTCCTCGCAGAGGCGTTCCAGCGCCCGCCACGCTTCCCGCCACTGGCCAAAGGGCTGCCGTTAACCATCATCTTTTCACCTCATTTTTTCATCTGAATCTGTCTGAACGCTGATATCTTTCCATTTTTCGACAGAGGCCAATCTCGCTTGAAAAGCGTCACTGACGATTTTGACTGCATCCGACCTGAGGGGCAGATAATCCGGCAGCTCCTCGTCGGTTCCTTCCGTCTTTATTGATTTCATTCTAATCCCCGAATGTTCAAATGTACAATGCTTAGGGCTGAAGTTGATATAACTCTAAGTTATACTTTCTCGTCGTGCGGCTTTAATGCGTCCCGAAAAGCCAACCCAAGACTTCGGTATCCGACGCTGCTAGTCCGCCGCCGCGATGACGCCAATCGTTTTTTTGTTCATATCTGCTCTGCTCCTTTGTTTCTAATTGATTCCATCATACGCAGTCTGATCCCAAAAGTACAATGCCAGCGGTGCAAAGCAGTATGTGTTTTGTGAATAGGCTTTGTGCACTTTTTCATAAACAGCGCCCAAATTATAGAAAATTTTATAAACTTTTGTTAGAATAGTTTTATTTACAGACAGCTTGGAACCTCAGGAGGTGACCTTCATGATCGAGATTTACTTGTTAGAGCAGCTCGCCGCGTTTGCCAAATACGGCACACTGTCCGCCGCGTCGGAACAGATTCATATCTCCCAGCCAGCTTTGACCCGCTCGATGAAAAAAATTGAAGAAGAACTGGACGTCAAATTATTTATCCGCCAGAAAAACCGCCTGATTCTCAACGAAACCGGAAAACTGGCGGCCACTTTAGCCGAACAGCTCGTCAATCAGGATAATCAGCTGGTTCAGCAGGTGCGTGCCTTTGACCGAAGCCTGCGCACCATTGCCTTGGGCTCCTGCGCGCCGGTTCCGATCCTCGAAATTTCACCAGTACTCCAGACCCTTTTCTCCCAAATGACCATTTCAACGGAAATTCACAACGACGAGGACCTTCAAAAGGGCTTCGACAATCACCTTTTCCAGCTGATCGTCACCCATGAGATGCCGGAGGACGACACGCTTTTTGCGGTCCCCTTCGGACACGAAAAACTGTTTATCGCGGTGCCGCCGGCCCATCCGCTGGCCGGCTTCGATGAAGTGCGTTTTGCCGATTTAGACGGCGTGCCGATTCTGCAGTACTCAAAGGTCGGATTCTGGTACGATTTGGTTCACGAAAAAATTCCCAACGCCAATTTGCTGCTGCAGACGGACCGCCGCACCTTCACAGAAATCGCCTCAGCCTCGGCACTGCCCACTTTCTGCACCGACTACGTTTTGAAGGATCGTGATTTGTCAAATCGAAAAATCATTCCCATCTCAGATCCCGAAGCGTCTGTCCATTACTTTATCGTCTGCCGGAAATCCGACCGCGCGCGTTTTAAACCGTTGTTCGATCATCTGCCAAAATGGCCAATCTAAAACAATATCCGACCAAAATAACTAAAATGTTCAGTTTCTTATCCGTTTACTACAGGAAAGAAACGATTACAGATGTTATAATGGATTTAAATCAAATTGCAATCCTTTAAATTTCATTAAAGAGCTGCATGAGGAGGGTATAATATATGGCAAATCGTTTTATTTTAAATGGCGCTTCCTACCACGGACACGGCGCAATCGAAGTCATTCCGGATCTCGTAAAAAGCTACGGCTGGAAGAAAATTTTCGTCACCTCTGACCCAGATTTGGTCAAATTTGGCGTCACCGCAAAGGTCACCGACTTATTGGACGACGCGGGTATCGCGTACACGGTATACTCCGGCATCAAACCGAACCCGACCATTCAAAACGTCCAAGACGGCGTTGCAGCTTTCCGCGAAGCTGAAGCAGATTCCATTATCGCCATCGGCGGCGGCTCCTCTATGGACACCGCAAAAGCGATCGGGATCATCATCAATAACCCGGAACACGAAGATGTCCGTTCCCTCGAAGGGGAAGTGCCGATGAAAAAACACGCAGTGCCGACGATCGCTGTCCCGACAACAGCAGGTACTGCCGCTGAAGTCACCATCAATTACGTCATCACCGACGTCGAAAAAGAAAGAAAATTCGTATGTGTCGGCCCGGATGACATTCCGGAAACCGCCATTATCGACCCGGACATGATGTCCTCAATGCCGAAGGGCTTAACCGCCTCAACCGGTATGGACGCCCTGACCCACGCCATCGAAGGCTACACCACAAAGGGTGCTTGGGAATTGTCCGACATGTTCCATCTGGAAGCCATTAAGCTGATTGCTCAGAACCTGCGCGGCGCCGTCGACAACACGCCGGAAGGCCGTGAAGGCATGGCACTCGGCCAGTATATCGCCGGAATGGGCTTCTCCAACGTCGGTTTGGGGATTGACCACGCCATGGCACACACCCTGTCTGCACACTACGATATGCCGCACGGGGTCGCTTGCGCGATGCTCCTGCCAATTTCTATGGAATTCAACCGCGATTATGTCGGTGACCGTCTCCGCGATGTCGGACGCGCCATGGGCGTTGAAGGCATCGACGATATGGACGCCGAAGCCGCGAAGGATGCCGCTATCGCCGCAGTTAAACAGTTGGGCGAAGACGTCGGTATTCCAAAGACGACGGACAAGATCCGTGAGGAAGATCTCGATCAGATCGCAGCTGACGCGTTGAAAGACGCCTGCTATCCGGGCAACCCGCGTGAAGCGACACCGGATCAGGTTAAGGAAATGTTCCGCATGTTAATGGCTTAAGCCGATTGATAGTTGTCTCTACTTATTAACTCATAAAAAAGGGCGTGTGAAAAAACAAAAATTTTTCACACGCCTTTATTTTTTGGGGG
>NZ_CAIFFF010000007.1:0-92413 GCF_903789625.1 uncultured Pseudoramibacter sp.
TTAAAGGCTTATAGCCTTAGAGCGAGCCACCCGTTTTACGGGTGGTCGCGACTTTTAAGTGGAAAGGGAGAGAGGCAGTGATTTACACACCGATGACGAAAAAAGCGATGGTGCTGATGTTTCAAGTGCACCAAAACCAGCGGGATAAGGGCGGTGTGCCCTACGTCTTTCACCCGTGGCACGTCGCGGAACAGATGAGCGACGAAATTGCGACGACGGTGGCGCTGCTTCACGATGTCGTAGAGGATGGCGCGGTGAGCTTGGATGATTTAAGAAAATCAGGTTATCCAGAGACTGTCGTCGATGCGGTGGCGCTGTTGACCCGTCAGAAGGGACAGGGTTATTTTGACTACATTGAAAAATTGGCGCCCAATGCGGCTGCCAGGCGCGTGAAGCTCGCCGATTTGGCCCACAATCAGGACCTCACCCGCCTCGAAAAAGCAGACGCTGCGGCAAAGAAACGCGTCGAAAAATACCGTAAAGCGCAGCATTATCTCGAACAATTTGAGAAAAATAATCCGATTCAATAATATTTTTATCGCTTGATCTTAACGGCCCGACGACAGCGCCGTTAAGATCCTTTTTTATTTTGCGCCTCGAAAAGCTCAAAGAAATGATAGGCGTTTTGGGAAATCGGCGCGTTTTTCCGCCGAACTAGGCGCAGCTCCGAGTCCAGTGCCGGCGTCTCAAGGGGCGCTGCCTTTAAATCTGAGAAAGATGTCGCGATGGAAAGGGGCACCAGCGCTACGCCAATTCCAGAGGCGGCCCACTGGAGTGATGTTCGCGCGTCGTCGTTGATGCAGACGATATTCGGGACGATCTGGGCCTGTTGAAAAACCTGACGGATCGCGTTTTCCCACCTTCTGTAGAGGATCAGCGGACAATCGCCCAGGTCTTCGATTTTGATTTGGGAGCACGCTTTCAAATGATCGGCAAAAAATTTAGAGGTCGCGACGGCGGCAAAAGGATCCTTTCTCAACGTTAAGGCTTCCAGATCTTGGCGATGGTAGGGGGTGCGGATGACCGCGAGCTCAATGCGGCTGTTGTCGAGCTGGGCGAGCAGGTCAAAGGTATTGCTTTCCAACACATCGAAGACGACGCCGGGGTAGTGCCGATGAAAAGTCTGAATGCCGTCGAAAAGCTCTTTTGAAGCGCAGGAAGAGATCAGCCCGATGCGGATGGAGCCCTGCTTGCCGGTGCGCAGATTCTGCATTTCCGCCTCGGCGGCCTTTTCCATCGACAGAATTTGAACGGCGTGGTGGTACAACAGGCGGCCGGCCTCGGTCAGGGTGATGTGGCGGGCGCCCCGCTCGAAGAGTGTGACGCCGCATTCTGCTTCCAACGCCTTGATTTGCGTGGACAGCGGTGGCTGAGAAATGTGAAGCTTGCGCGCTGCCTCTGAGATCGTCCCATTGTCGACGACCGCGGTAAAATATTGGAGCTGACGGATATCCATAATGCCTCCTTATATACGTAATTAATATGGTTATTAAATCTTTCAATATTATTCATATACTTTGTTTCATGATATCATAAAACCATGAAAGGAAGGGAATCCAATGAAGAAATTGTTCGCGTATTTGAAAGATTATCGTCGGGATGCGATTTTGGCGCCGACCTTTAAATTACTGGAGGCGTTTTTTGATCTGCTGGTGCCGCTGGTTGTGGCCAAAATCATCGACGTGGGCATCGCTCAAGATAATCACACCTATATTGTACACATGGTCATCGTAATGCTGATTTTGGCCGTGGCGGGTCTGGCGAGCAGCATCACCGCGCAGTTTTTTGCGGCGCGGTCCAGCGTCGGCTGTGTGACCGACATGCGTCAGGGACTGTTTGACCACATTCAAAAATTTTCCTACAGCGAATTGGACCAGGTCGGCACAGATACGCTGATCACGCGTATGACCAGCGATATGCAGCAGGTTCAAAACGGGTTGAACATGGCACTCAGACTTCTGCTTAGGAGCCCGATCGTCGTGCTGGGCTCGATGATCATGGCCTTTACGATCGATGTGAAATGCGCCCTGGTCTTTGTCGTGGCCATTCCGATTTTGAGTCTGGTTGTCTTTGGCATTATGCGCGTTTCGATTCCGATGTTCCGCCGCGTTCAGAAAAAGCTGGACCGGCTCCTCGGCAGCACCCGTGAAAATTTGACCGGTGTGCGCGTGGTGAGGGCCTTTGGCCAGGAAAAGGATGCGGTCAAGGCCTTTGACGATAACAACGACGCGCTGACGCGCTGGAATGAAAAGGTTGGCAGATGGTCGGCGGCGCTCAATCCGTTAACCTACGCCATTGTCAATATCGCGACGATTGTGCTGATTCAGGTAGGCGCGATCCGCGTCAACATGGGCGGCATTCAACAGGGCCAGGTCGTCGCGCTGTACAATTATATGGCGCAGATGATCATCGAATTGATCAAGTTGGCGCAGTTGATCGTGCTGATTAACCGTTCCATCGCCTGCGCCGAACGGATCCAATCGGTTTTTGAAATCAAACCGGGTATGGCTTTCCCGAAGGATTGGGCAGACGGCACAGATGCGAACGATACAGCGGTGGTCTTCGATCACGTGACCTTTACCTACGAAAACGGCGGGGCGCCGGCTTTGAGTGACATCAGCTTTAAGGCGAAAAAAGGCGAAACCGTCGGGATTATCGGCGGGACAGGCTCCGGCAAATCGACGCTTGTAAGCTTGATTCCGCGGTTTTACGACGCGGGAGACGGCGCGGTGACGGTGTTCGGGGAAGACGTTCGGGATTACCCCAAAGGGAAGCTCAACGAAAAAATCGGCTTTGTGCCCCAGCGCGTCACGTTATTTGAAGGCTCCATCCGAGATAATTTGAGCTGGGGGAAAGCGGATGCGGACAGCGACGAAATGAACCGCGCCCTCGCGACGGCTCAAGTGAAGGATGTGGTCGATCAAAAGCCAGAGGGCCTCGATTTTCACCTTCAGCAGAACGGACACAACCTTTCCGGCGGTCAGCGGCAGCGTCTGACAATTGCGCGGGCATTGGTGAGAAAGCCTGAGATTTTAATCATGGACGACAGCGCCAGCGCGTTGGATTTTGCGACGGACGCGGCCCTTCGCCAGGCCATTCACAGCCTGCACCGCGACATGACGGTGTTTATTGTCTCTCAGCGGACGGCCAGCGTCATGAGCGCCGATCAGATTCTCGTTTTGGATCAAGGACAGCTTGTCGGGCAGGGCACGCACGAAGAACTGCTCGCGCACAATCAGGTTTATCAGGAAATTTATTACTCGCAATTCCCGAAAGAAGACGGCGCGGATAACGCCACAGCACAGGAGGCATGATCAGATGAAAAAGAAGAATCAAGATTCGAAGAGCTGGCAGACGCTCAAGGAAGTGCTGAATTATGTGGCGCGCTACAAGGTGCTGCTCATTTTGTCCCTGGTGACGGCGGCGGTGAGCGTCGTGCTTCAGCTTTACATTCCTATTTTGTTTGGCCGGATGATCGACGGCATTATTGGCAAAGGACACGTCAAATTCGCACTGATCGCCCATATCGCCGTGCGCGTCGGGGTGGCTGTGCTCATCGCCAGCGCGGCGACTTGGATCATGAATTTGGTCAACAATAAATTGTCCTACGGTGTGGTTCGGGACATTCGGGCCCGGGCGATCCGCCAAATTCAGGACCTGCCGTTGTCTTATCTTGACAGCCACCCGTCCGGCGACATTGTCAGCCGGGTCATCACTGACGTGGATCAGCTTTCAGACGGCCTGCTCCTCGGGCTGACGCAGCTGTTCTCCGGCATTGTGATGATCGCAGTGACCATTGGCTTCATGCTCAGCATCAACGTGCCGATTACGCTTTTTGTCGTCGCGATGACGCCGGTCAGCTTTCTCGTGGCGCGGTTTATCGCGTCCCGCTCCTTTACGATGTTCAGAAATGTGAGCGACACGCGGGGACGCCAAACTTCGCTGATCGAAGAATTGATCGGCGGTGAAAAGGTGGTGAAGGCCTTCGGGTACGAAAAACGGGGATCGGCCCGTTTCGCCGAAGTCAACCGAGAAATGCAGCAATACAGCCAGCAGGCCGTTTTTTACTCGAGCCTGACCAATCCGTCCACCCGCTTTGTCAACGGCATCATTTACGCCTTTGTGGCCTTAATCGGTGCGTTTACCGTGCCGGGCGGGGCACTGACAGTCGGCGGACTGGCGGCCCTTCTGACTTACGCGAACCAGTACATGAAACCCTTCAACGACATCTCGAGCGTCGTAACCGAATTTCAAAACGCCCTTGCCTGCGCGGCCCGGGTTCTTGAATTTATCGACGCCCCGCCTCAAACGCCGGACCCGGAAAAGGCCCTGCCGAAGGCATCGGGGAAAATCGATATCAATAATTTGTATT
This sequence comes from uncultured Pseudoramibacter sp., assembly GCF_903789625.1. Classification (NCBI taxonomy): domain Bacteria; kingdom Bacillati; phylum Bacillota; class Clostridia; order Eubacteriales; family Eubacteriaceae; genus Pseudoramibacter; species uncultured Pseudoramibacter sp. The sequence goes on from NZ_CAIFFF010000007.1 coordinate 4,373, forward strand.
TCAGCTACGATCCGTCCAAAAAATTGATTCAGGATTTTTCCCTTCAGGCGAAGCCCGGCACGCGTATCGCTATTGTCGGGCCGACCGGCTGCGGTAAAACGACGCTGATCAATTTATTGATGCGCTTTTACGACGCGGACAGCGGCACCATCGCGATCGACGATCAAAACGTGTACGCGGTTTCCAGATCGTCCCTCAGACAGAATTTCGGCATGGTGCTTCAGGACACCTGGCTGATGCACGGCACCGTTCGGGACAACATCGCCTTTGGCAAACCGGACGCGTCAGATGACGAAATCTGGCAGGTCGCGGCGGCGTCTCATTGCGATACCTTTATTCATCAGATGCCGAAGGGGCTGGATACGGTCATTGACGACGGCGACCTCAGCCAAGGGCAGAAGCAGCTGCTCTGCATCGCTAGAGTCATGCTGGTCGATCCCCCGATGCTGATTCTCGACGAAGCCACGTCCAACATCGACACCCGTACAGAGCTCAAGATTCAGGCGGCCTTCGACAAATTGATGACGGGCAAGACCAGTTTCATTGTCGCGCACCGGCTGTCGACGATCCGCGACGCGGACATCATTCTTGTGATGCGGGACGGCCAAATCGTCGAGCAGGGCAATCACAAAAGCCTGCTCGCGAAAAACGGTTTTTACGCCAAGCTCTACAACGCGCAGTTTGAATTGACAAAATAACATAAAAGATATCCCTTTTTCGTGAATCGTGATGATTTTTACGAAAAGGGGATTTTTTATGATTTTGACATTTCGTCTCGAGTATGCGCTGAGCGCAATCTGCTTTTACGATTTGATATTGTACTTTTTAGAAAAACCGCCGTAAAATTGAATTATCAAATAAAAATTAATAATGAGTAAGAGGACAATGCAATGAATTCTAAAAAGCAGATATCGGCTGTTTTCTGCAGTCTATTTCTTTGTGCGGGCGTTTTGGCCGGATGCGGGGCACAGTCTGCGGCAAATGGCGCGTCGTCGAGCCGTTCGGCATCTTCTGGCGGTTCGGGAAGCGCTGGTCATTACACGCGTGCGACTAAAATTGACACGGTGAGAAATGATGCGGCTTTTGACGGGTACGGGCGGCTGATGTTCCCGGTTCAGACAAGTTTTATGAGCGGCAGTACGCTGGGGACGCTGCGGCTGACCTGGTACAACCATATGAATCCAGACAAAACGGTCGAGATTGCCAATTATTTTTACGATCAGGTACAGGACGGACGGACCATTTTCTACAATATCAAGACCAACGGCACAGACGCCGAGATCGAGGTATTTAGAGGCCTTCACCACGGGTTTGGTCTTGGAGAAGGCACAGTGGCTGAAGGCTGGGTTGATCATGCGGTCGCGTTCTGGCAGAGGCATATGACGACAAGGGACATCACGCAGCGCATATAGTAGACGGCAGCAGGAATAGGCGCTTCTTATAAAATGGCAATTGATAAGGGCCTTAAGCAAAATAATAATAGGGTCAATCAGGTCAGATTGGCCTTTTTGCCGAAAGACTGACCTTAAAAAATGAGTGCGGATTGAATCTTTTACCGAGGAATTTAATGGGCGATAATAGAGGCAGACTAAGAGAGACAAAGGAGCAACTTATGAAAAATACGAAATTACACGATTTAGTCATCACAGCTGCTTTTATTGCGCTGACCTATGTATTTACCTTTATTAATGTACGTCTGCCGATTGCCGCTAATGGCGGACTGGTCCATTTGGGCAATATTCCTCTTTTCATCGGTGCGATTATTTTCGGTAAACGCGTCGGTGGCTTGGCCGGCGGCGTCGGTATGGGACTTTTCGACCTGCTGGGCGGCTGGACAGCCTGGGCACCCTTTACCTTTGTGATTTGCGGTTTGATGGGCATTGCGGTTGGCGCGATTTGCGAAAATCATCACGATTATCTCCACTACGTGCTGGCGCTTATTGCCGCCTGCGCGATTAAAATCGTCGGCTACTACATCGCCGAAGGTATTATTTACGGCAACTGGGTCGCACCGGTTTCTTCGATTCCGGGCAATCTCGTTCAGGTCGGCCTCGGCGCCGCAGTGACCTTGGCCGTTGTGGACCGTCTGTACAAACTGGCCAATCATATGGGCCTGACCCATCATAAAAAGAGCCAGCAGCCCGCGTAATAGAAGATTTGAAATTCTAGAAAAATAAAAATGCAGTGGATCGCAGAACGCAATCCACTGCATTTTTTTATCGCGGCGATAAAACGGTGTTGGCAACGAGCTGGGTGTTAAATTCGGCGTCATTGGTGAGGTTGATGACGGTGCACTGCCCGGCCATCGCTTCGGTTTGTTTTTTGGCTTCAGTGGACAGCAGGCAGTGGATCGCGCCAGAGCCCGCGCCATTGCCGACGGGGACGATTTTCATCCGACCGGTCGGGAGAAGGCCGATCTTTTGCGCGGAGGTGACCGAAATATAATTGCCGAAAGCGCCGGCGAGATAAATCGTGTCAATATCCTCGATGGAAAGGGACGCCGCTTTTAACAGCAGGTCGACGGCGGTTTGAATCGCAGCTTTGGCCAATTGGATCGCGCGGATGTCTTTTTGAGAAAGCACGACCGCTGGAGCCCCGTTGTTTTCTTCCGAGGTGAGCAGCACGAACTGCCGAATTTTTCCCGAGCGGATCAAGCGGCTGCCATTGGGGTGCGCTGCGGCGGCTTCGTCTGAGATGAAGCTGCCGTCAGGTTTGATAAGACCGCTGTCCAGCAGCGCCGCGATCGTGTCAATCACGCCCGAACCGCAGAGTCCGGTGGCCGGCGGATCGCCGATCATTTGGCAGTGAAAGCGCTTTGTGCCCGGGTCGTAGACGGTTTTTTCGATTGCGCCGTCAGCCGCGCGCATGCCCATCGTGAGGCCGTCCCCTTCAAGCGCCGGCCCGCAGGGGGCGGAGCAGACGGTATAATGGCCGTTTTGCCCGACGGCGATTTCCGCGTTCGTCCCGAGGTCGATGACGAGGCGGGTTTCATTTCGTCGGGGCAGCGCCGCGAGCAATGCACTGGTGTCTGAACCGATGTAAGATGTGATCGGCGGCAGCAGCGTCAGCTGAGCGGCCGGGTGAAGGTCGAGTTGCCAGCGGCTGGCCGGCCCTTCGATTGGGGCGTCGATTTGCGAGATAAAGGGCGCTGTGCCGAGGAATTTGGGAGAGACGCCGGCGAGCAGGTGCAGCATCGTCGTGTTGCCGCAGCAGACGACGGAAATGATCTGATGCTTGTCCAGAGATCCGCCTTTCTGACAAAGTTCCTGGATCAAATTGGCAAGGGTTTCGCAGACCGCGTCGTTGAGGGCCGTAAGCTTGCCGTCATCGGCAGCTGCGATTCGAGAGATGACGTCGGCGCCGTAAGCGGCCTGTCGGTTTTTAGCGGAGGCTGTTGCGCACAGATCTCCGCTTTCGAGGTTGTACAGGTAGCCGACGACAGTGGTCGTGCCGACGTCAAAGGCGGCGCCGTATTCAGGAAATCCGTCCGTTTCTGGGGTGACGCCTAGGAGTGTGCCGGATCGGGCGACAAAGGCGGACGGGTCGGTTTCGTGCACGGCCGCGATGACGTCGACGATCGGAACGGGGGTTTTGCGCACCGCCTCAAAGCCGGCAATTAAAATATCGGGATTGCCGCAGGTCAAATCGAGGGGCAGCACCGCGTTGATGGAGCCGAGGAAGGCGTTAGCGTTTTGAAGATTAAGGCTTTCGAAGCTGACAGGAAAACAACGGACCGGCGGATCCAGAATCAGCGGGTCAAAATCGACGTGACGGTCGAGAATCTGCTGACGAGCTTCGGCGCCGGTCAGAATTTCCATTTCGTCAAAAACGGGATATTGGCAGGCCAGCACTTCCAGCGTGATGCCGTGATTTTTGATGAGAATCTTGCACTGCCCGCAGCGCCCCGTCCCGCCGCAGACCAGATCGAGGGGATGGCCGGCTCTGGCGCAGGCCTCTGCGACGGTTTCGCGGGTGTCTAAGCATTCAAGATCGAGATGTTCGTTGGGAAAATGGATCATAAAGAAGACCTTTCGTGTGGATTTTATTTCAGTTTATCATAAACAGGCACAAAAAAATACAGCTCCGTCCTATTGGGACAAAGCTGTAAAAGCGTTCAGCCTTTGTTTACGCGACAGAAGGCTGCGGCAGGGACACTGTCTCAGGCGCAGCTTCTTCAGAGGCTGAGAGGTCCTGCATGTTTCTTAGGCACAATCCGATGGTTGAGGCGTTGTGCAGCACCGCGCCGATTCTCGGCACAATCAGGCCGCTGATGCCGAAGACCAGGATCGCGCCGTTTAAGACGTTGCCGATGACGTAGGTCGAATGCATACGCTTCATCAGCTTGTCTGAGAGTCTTCTCAGATTGACCAGCTGGTTCAGGTCGGAGCCTGAGATCGTGACGTCAGCAATTTCCTGAGCGATGTCGGCCCCTTCTTTAATGGCGATGCCGACGTCGGCAGCGGAGAGGGCCGGCGAATCGTTGATGCCGTCGCCAATCATGATGACCTTTTCGCCCCGGTCCTTGATCTTTTCGACGTAATGGGCCTTATCTTCCGGCAGCACTTCGGAGTAATATTCCGTGATGCCGGCCTGGGCAGCGATGGCCTTCGCCGTCTTTTCGCTGTCGCCTGTCATCATGACAATGTTCTTAAAGCCAGCGGCCTTGAGATCACGAATGACGTCCGGTGTGTTTTCCTTGATCGGGTCAGAGATGGCAATGACCGCGACGAGTTTGCCGCCGATGGCCATGTAAAGGTGAGAGTATTCCGCGGGAATTTCACCTAGGCGCGCCCGGTCGGCTTCGCTTTCAAAGGTGACCCCTTCATCTTCAAAGACGAAATGGTAGGAGCCGATGACGACGCGGTCTTCGCCGATATTAGATGCGATGCCGTGGGCGACAATGTATTCAGCCTTGGTTTTGATGTCGTAATGTGAAAGGCCTCTTTCCTTCGCAGCGCGAACCACAGCGTTGGCCAGGGAGTGCGGGAACTGTTCTTCGAGACAGGCCGCGATGCGCAGCATTTCGTCGGGATCCTGCCCGTCGAAGGTGACAATCTCTTGAACGACCGGTGTCGCCCGCGTCAGCGTTCCAGTTTTGTCGAAGACAATGGTGTCGGCTTCAGAGATGGCTTCGAGGAATTTGCCGCCCTTGACGGTAATGTCGTGCTTGCCGGCTTCGCGCATGGCTGAAAGCACGGCGATAGGCATGGCCACCTCGACTGCGCACGAGAAGTCTGCCATCAAAACAGACGCAGCTTTCATTACGTTGCGGGTCAGCACAAAGGCGAGCAGTGACGCGCCAAAGGTCCAGGGGACCAGGCGGTCGGCGACAGACACGGCTTTCATTTGAGTCAATGCCGCGAGGTTTTCGGAATTTTCAATCATATTGACGATTTTGTCGTACCGGGTTTCGCCAGAGGAGGAACGGACCTCGACGATGAGTTCGCCCTCTTCGAGCACCGTTCCGGCGTAGACGATGACCCCGTCGTGCTTGCGCACCGCCAGCGGTTCGCCCGTCAGTGCGGCCTGATTGACCATCGCTTCACCGGAAACGACCTTCCCGTCGAGGGGGATCATATTGCCCATCGTGACCTTGAAGCGGTCGCCGTTGTGCATATGGTTCAGGGAAACTTGCGACACAGTGCCGTCGTCCGCGACTTTCCAGACCTTTTCGACGTTGAGAGATAGAGACTGCGCTAAATCGTCGACCGACTTTTTGTACGTCCATTCTTCGAGAATGTCGCCGATTTCGGTCAGGAAGACGACCGACGCTGCGGTATCGAATTCGCCGGTCAGCAGTGCAGCGAGAACGGCCGCCGCGTGGATGATTTCCGCAGAAACGTTTTTGTTGAACAAATCCTTTAGGCCGCGCCAGACAAAGGGAACGGCTTGATAGATGGTCACAGCGGTGCGGATCGGCAGCGGGAGGAAGAGCCATTTCCCGATTCGAAGCATAACCTTGTTGAGAATTTTATTCTTGTACATTTCGTTTGTGGCTCTGGCCGAAATGGTCGGCACGTTGTCCTGCAGCGCCGGGTCAGAAAGGTCCATATCGGAAATGTAATCGAGAATGGCCGATTCAACGCCGACGTAGCGCACAGCGAGCTGTGCCGTGCGCTGATAAACTTTTACATTTTCGATGCCGGGCAGCTCGATCAATGTGTAGTAGAGAACGTCCGCTTCGGTTTCACTCAGACGCCGCTGCATCAAATCCAAATGAAACCGATTGGGCGTTCGCTGAATAATGCGATAAATCAAAACAGCATCCTTTCAGAATACGCAAAATACAGACTTACGCGTCAGCGTTTTGATTTTCTTCTTCTACAATTTTTTCGTAGGCTGGTTTTATCGCTTCGTATTCAGCTTTGATTTTTTCGCGGTAATTTTCATCCTTTTTGGTGAAATGTTTTTCTTTGATGACATCCGCTTCTGCGGCCGCGTTGCTGCAGCTGGCCTGGCATTTTTCAAAGCCGTCTTTGATTGTGTTGCCTGCGATTTTGGCACCGGCAATGATGTGCACGCCCGCAGATTTTGCTGCTTTCGTTTTAAGGAATTTGCCGCCAAAAGCACCAACTAAGATGCCGCCGCCGATTTTTAAAATATTGGATTTTACTGACATGAGATTGACCTCCTAAATTTAAAACATGAACGTATGCTCATTTATTGGTTTCATTATACCCCCATAGGTATAATGCGTAAAGGGTAAAATGCAATACTTTTGATTATTTTTAAAGCGAAATTTGACGAATTCAAAACAAAATAGGCTTTTGAACGAAAAAAACAGCCGATTGCTCGGCTGCGAAAAGAAAAAATTTATAACAAACCGCCGATTGAAGCGATGAGCGGTGCGAAAACGAGGGAAACAATGGTCATGAGCTTGATCAGAATATTGATCGACGGGCCGGAAGTGTCTTTGAACGGATCGCCGACGGTATCGCCGACAACGGCCGCCTTGTGGGCTTCGCTGCCCTTTCCACCGTGGGCGCCCGATTCAATGTATTTCTTCGCGTTGTCCCAAGCGCCGCCGGAATTGGCCATGAAAATCGCGATGGCAACGCCGGAAACGAGTGCGCCGCAGAGCAGGCCGCCGAGGGCATCCGGGCCGAGGAGCAGGCCAATGACAATCGGGGAGGCAACGGCCATAATGCCGGGAACGAGCATCTGCTTCAGTGCAGAATTGGTCGCGATGCCGACACAGGTCTTGTAATCCGGGCGGGTCGTGCCTTCGAGGATGCCAGGCATTTCGTGGAACTGCCGTCTGACTTCTTCAATCATTTTGAACGCCGCCTTAGAAACCGAAGACATCGTGAAGGCGGAGAACAGGAACGGCAGCATGCCGCCGATGAGCAGGCCGATGGTGACGCGGTTGTTCAGAATATCGATGGATTTTAGATGGACCGCCTGCGCGTAAGAGACAAAGAGCGCGAGGGCAGTCAGTGCAGCTGAACCGATCGCAAAACCCTTGCCCATAGCCGCGGTGGTATTGCCGACGGAGTCGAGGCGGTCTGTCGTATCCCGAACCGATTCGTCCAGGTGGGACATTTCTGCGATGCCGCCTGCGTTATCGGCGATTGGGCCGTAGGCGTCGACGGCGACTGTAATCGCGGTGGTGGAAAGCATCCCGACAGCTGCGAGGGCGATGCCGTAGAGCCCTGCCGTCTGATAGGCGATAAAGATCGCGACGCAGATCAATAGAATTGGAAAAGCAGTGGACTTCATGCCGACAGCAATCCCACTGATGACGGTTGTACCGGCACCGGTTTCAGATTCTTGCGCGATTTCGCGGACGGGCTGATATTCATCAGAGGTGTAATATTCGGTGAGTAAGCCGATCAGCACACCGACGACGAGCCCGGAGACGATGGCGATCGCCTGTTTGAAGCCGCCGAAGAACAATTTACTGAGAATAAATGAAATGACGATAATGAGTCCGCTTGAGACGTAGGTCCCGGTTTGCAGCGCGCGCTGCGGATTTTTATTTCGGCTGGTGCGGACGATGAGCGTGCCGATAATGGAAGCGAGCAGCCCGAGTCCGGCTAAAAGTAGCGGAAAGACAATTCCTTTAAGCTGATACAGCACGACACCGAGGGTCAAAGCGGAAACCAGTGCACCGACGTAGGATTCGTACAGATCGGCGCCCATCCCGGCGACGTCACCGACATTGTCGCCGACGTTGTCCGCGATGACCGCTGGATTACGTGGGTCGTCTTCCGGAATACCGGCTTCGACCTTGCCGACGAGGTCCGCGCCGACGTCTGCCGCTTTGGTGTAAATGCCGCCGCCGACTCTGGCGAAAAGCGCAATCGAGGAAGCGCCGAGACTAAAGCCGGCCAGCACATCGACATTCTTTGTCAGAATGTAAATCAGACTGACACCGAAAACACCGAAGCCTGCCACGCAGAGGCCCATGACAGAACCGCCCGAAAAGGCGATTTTAAGCGCTTGTGACATCCCTTTTTCCTTGGCCGCATTGGTGGTTCTTACGTTTGCCTTTGTTGCGACATTCATGCCGAAATACCCAGCCAGCGTCGAGAACAAACCGCCGACGATGAAGCTGACAGCAGTGAGCCAGTTGCCAAGAAAGACGCCGATCAATACGAATAAGACGGCCACAAAGACGATCAGTATGCGGTATTCAGAGAATAGAAAGGCGTGGGCACCTTCACTGATCGCGGAGGCAATTTCCCGCATGCGGTCGTTGCCTGCATCCTGCTTATCGATCCACGCAGCGTAACAGAACGCGACGATTAATGCGATAAGACCAAAAATCGGAATGAGAAGTAAATAATGTGACATCAGAAAACCTCCTTTAGCACTAAATTTTACTCAATCAATGTATTACGATTACATTTATAATTCCAGCTTTATTATAACACCTTTTACAAAAAAGGCAACAACGAAATTGCAAATCATTAAGAAAAAAGCCCATCGAGAAAAGTTCTCGATGGGCAGAAGTGAAATTGAAATTAGAATTTGATGTGTCCTTCGATGTAAGCTTTAACTTGGTCGATCGGCATTCTGACTTGTTCCATGGTGTCGCGTTCGCGGACGGTTACAGAATGGTCTTCCTGGGTGTCGAAATCAACGGTAATGCAGAACGGGGTGCCGATTTCGTCCTGGCGGCGGTAGCGTTTGCCGATGCTGCCGGTCTGGTCGTAGTCGACGTTGAAGTACTGAGCGAGATCGGCGTACACAGCTTCAGCCTGATCAGCAAGCTTCTTCGAGAGCGGCAGAACAGCGGCTTTGTAGGCGGACAGGAACGGATGAATTTTCATGACCGTACGGGTATCGCCGTTTTCAAGCTCTTCGTGCTGCAGTGCATCGCAGAGGAAAGCGAGGAACATTCGGTCTGCCCCGAGTGATGGTTCGATGACGTACGGGATGTATTTTTCGTGTGAAACAGGATCCTGATAGCGCATGTCTTTGCCGGATACGTTCTGGTGCTGGGTCAAGTCGAAGTCAGTGCGGTCGGCGATGCCCCAGAGTTCGCCCCAGCCGAACGGGAATTTGTATTCCACGTCGGTTGTCGCGTTGGAGTAATGGGAGAGTTCTTCCGGAGAGTGATCGCGGAAGCGCAGATTTTCTGTGGTCATGCCGAGATCAGCCAGCCATTTTTTGCACTGATCCTTCCAATAAGCGAACCATTTTAAATCGGTTCCCGGTTCGCAGAAGAATTCAAGTTCCATCTGTTCGAATTCGCGGGTTCTGAAAATGAAGTTCCCCGGCGTGATTTCGTTTCTGAAGGATTTCCCGATCTGACCAATCCCAAATGGGACGCGTTTGCGGGTCGTCCGCTGAACATTTTTGAAGTTGACAAAAATCCCTTGGGCGGTTTCCGGTCTCAGATAGAGCTGAGAGGTGGAGTCTTCCGTGACACCCTGGAAGGTTTTGAACATCAGGTTGAACTGACGGATTTCGGTGAAGTCAGATTTTCCGCATTCTGGGCATGGAATTTCTTTTTCTTTGATGAAAGCTTCCATCTTTTCGTTGGACCAGCCGTCGACGACGACTTCTTCACCGTGCGCCTTGAAATAATCTTCGATGAGCTTGTCAGCGCGGAAGCGGGACTTGCAGTGCTTGCAGTCCATCAGCGGGTCGTTGAACCCACCGACGTGGCCAGAAGCGACCCAGGTTTTCGGGTTCATCAGTATGGCGGCATCCAAGCCGACGTTGTAGGGAGACTGCTGGACAAATTTTTTCCACCAAGCGCGTTTGACGTTATTTTTCATTTCAACGCCAATCGGGCCGTAATCCCAACTATTGGCTAGACCATCGTATATTTCCGAACCTGGAAAAACGATGCCGCGCATTTTGGCCAGACTGACGATTTCGTTCATAGTGAACTGCGACATGTGTAATCCTCCTGATTTTTACAATTCAATTTGTTAATATTTTAATATTCTATCACACTTGATCTTATTCCGCAGTTTTATTTTTTGGAAATTAGTTAATCATAGCAATTGACTCAAAATAGCGATTGTGATAAATTGCTAGATGGTTTTCTGAGATACTTTACACTATCTTTATATAGATTTTACATTTTGCTCGTGATAAAATAAAAAGAGACCATTTGCGAAATTGAATATCAATTTAATTAAATAATAAGCTGAAGGAGTGCGTATGTTTGAGATTATAGTAGGCTTGATTGGCGGGTTAGGTCTGTTCATTTACGGGATGCAGATTATGAGCAACAGCCTGAAAGTTGTTGCGGGCGATCGCATGAAGCATCTGCTCGAGGTATTGACGAGTAACCGCTTTAAAGCTATTATCTGCGGGATCGTTGTCACGATCATGGTTCAGAGCTCGAGTACGACGACGGTTATGGTGGTCGGATTTGTCAACGCATCGCTGATGAACTTAACCCAGGCGGCCGGCATTATTCTCGGGGCGAACATTGGGACGACTGTGATGGCCCAGCTCATCGCGTTCAATGTCGATGCCATCGCGCCGATTTTGATCGGAATTGGCACGGTCATGTCCGTCTTTGGGAATAAGAAAAAGACCCGGGATATCGGGACGATTTTACTGGGGATTGGGATTCTCTTCTTCGGAATTTCGACGATGAGCAGCACAATGGAACCGCTGAAGGACAATCCGGTTTTCAAGAGATGGCTCATTACCTACGGGCGCAACCCGATTTTAGGCCTTCTGATCGGGACAGTCATCACTGGGATCATGCAGAGCTCCGGCGCGACACTGGCCATGCTGCAGGCGCTGGCGATTTCCGGTATTTTCGCAGATGTATCGGGAACGGCCGCGATTCAAATTTGTATCCCGATGATGATCGGTACCAACATCGGCACCTGTGTGACGGCCCTGCTGTCTAGTATTGGGACGTCTAAAGCGGCTAAGAATGCAGCGATCATTCATTTAAGCGTGAACATTTTCGGCGCAATTTGGGTCATGACACTGCTCGCAATCTTTAATGCGGTGCTGCCGGTCAACCCGATTTATCAATTCTTAGTGGATATTTCTGGGACGATGAAAACCTCATCGGGTGCAGTGATTCCGAACGTCGCGAGACAAATCGCTATGTCTCACACGTTCTTCAACGTCGCGAACATGTTCGTGATGCTGCCGTTTATCGATAAGCTCGTGAACTTCCTGGAAACGCATATCAAGGACGACGAAGAAGAAAGCGACAAGGGACTTCAGCTGGACGACCGCCTGCTCAACAACCCAGCGGTTGCCATTGGCCAGGTCGGCAGAGAACTGGTTCACATGGCTGAAATGGCCGAAAAGAATTTGAAACTCGCGGGTAAAGCCTTGGTCGAAGGTGATGAAAAAGCGATCGAAAAGGTGTATCAGCGCGAAGACCGCATCGACGAACACGAAAAAGGGATTATCGACTTCGTGATTCGGCTCTCCAATTTAAATGTATCTCAGGAAGAAAACGACCGTCTGGCCAGTTACCTGCAAATTGCCCACGATATCGAACGCATCGGGGATCACGCAGAAAATATTGTCGAGTTAGCGGAAGATAAAATCGAAAAAGACGTTAAAATGACGGAAGCAGCCCGAAATGAACTTTTGGAACTGCTCGATCTGACCTATTCGATTGTCCAGCACGTCAAGGAAGCGCTGGACAGCGAAGACGACGCCATTTGCATGAAGATCTACGAAGAAGAAGAACGCTCCGACGATCTGACCGACGAATACAAGGACAAGCACATCAAGCGGCTTTCCGAAGGTGTATGTCAGGTGAATTCATCTGCGATCTATTTCGACCTGCTCGTCGATTTGGAACGTGTTGGCGACCACGCCGCGAACATCGCCGAACATATTCAGAGCCTGCACCCGAGAAAGCAGGTCAACGAATTGCAGGGCGTTGTCCATTAAAAAAATTAAGCAGCTTCGGCTGCTTTTTTTGTTAGAATAAATAAAACGCAAAGCAGTAAATTGTAAAGGAGTGAAATGATGCCAATCGATGGATTTTTAATCGGAACAGCGGAAAATCAAGAGGCTGGAACCGGCGTGACGGCGATCATCTGCCCGGACGGCGCCACAGCCGGTGTGGATGTCCGGGGCGGCGGCCCAGCTACCCGGGAAACGGATCTGCTGAGGCCGGAGAACATGGTCCAGGCCATCCACAGCGTGACTCTGTCCGGTGGCAGCGCCTTCGGCCTGACAGCGGCTTCGGGCGTGATGGCCGTTCTCGAGGAAAAGCACATTGGGTTTGAGACGGGATACGGCAAGGTGCCGATCGTCTGCGGTGCGTCCTTATTCGACCTGCCGGTCGGCGACGGAAAGATCAGGCCGGATATCGCAATGGGCCGGGCCGCGGCTGAAAATGCCTTTAAAAATCAGAAACTATTGTCTGGAAATGTCGGCGCGGGAACCGGCGCGACCGTCGGCAAATACCGTGGACCGGCGCGCATGATGAAAAGCGGGCAGGGCGTGAGCACAGCCGCCTTTGGGGATCTCCAAATCGGCGCGGTTGTGGCGGTTAACGCCCTCGGCGACGTGTTCGACGGCGAGTCCAAAATTGCAGGGCTGCTCGACGAATCCGGCGCACACTTTGGCAAAACGACATACGAGGAAATGCTCGAGGACGTCAAGCGGGATCATCCGATCTTTCCCGGCAACACGACCATTGCCTGCGTGATGACAAACGCGAAGCTGACCAAGGCGCAGTGCCTGAAAATCGCGTCGATCGCGCACGACGGCTACGCTCGGGCGATTTCGCCGGTACACACGTCTGGCGACGGCGACACGATTTTTGTCATGGCGTCTGGCAAAACCGAAGGGGATTTCGATGCCATTGCGGCGGTTGCAGCGGAGCAGATTCGGCTGGCCATTTTAGACGGCGTGCGCTCGGCGACGCCTTTGTTTGGCCTGAAAACCGCCGGTGAATTGAATTGACATCGCTTACCTGCGATGATAGACTAAACACAAGTATTCACTCGAAAATGATCAAAGCAAAATGGGAGGATAATATGAAAATCAAATCGGATATTGAAATTGCGCAGAGCTGTACGCCAAAGCCGATCAGCGAAATTGCCGATGCACTGAACATCGATCCGAAATACGTGGAACAGTACGGACCGATTAAGGCAAAAATTGACTACAATTATTTGACGGATCACCCAGCTGAAGACGGCAAATTGATCCTCGTGACGGCGATTAACCCGACACCAGCCGGCGAAGGCAAAACGACGACGACCATCGGCCTCGCAGATGGGATGAAAAAAATCGGGAAAAACGTCGTGGTCGCCCTTCGCGAACCGTCCCTCGGACCGGTATTTGGCATTAAAGGCGGTGCGGCCGGCGGCGGCTACGCGCAGGTCATTCCGATGGAAGACATCAACCTTCATTTCACTGGTGATTTCCACGCCATCGGTGCGGCGAACAACCTGCTGGCGGCGATGATCGACAACCACATTCACCAGGGCAATGAACTGAACATCGACCCGCGAAAAATCACCTGGAAGCGCGCGGTAGATATGAACGACCGTCAGCTGAGAAACATCGTCGACGGTCTCGGCGGAAAGAAAAACGGCGTGCCTCGCGAAGACGGCTTCGATATCACCGTCGCCTCGGAAATCATGGCGGTACTCTGCCTGGCGACGTCTATTCCGGATTTGAAGGCGCGTTTGGGCCGAATGATTATCGGCTATACCCGCGACGACAAGCCGGTTACTGCTGCAGATTTGAAGGCGCAGGGCGCGATGACAGCCCTTTTGAAGGATGCCCTCAAGCCAAATTTGGTGCAGTCTCTCGAAGGCACACCGGCCTTTATCCACGGCGGCCCGTTTGCCAACATTGCCCACGGCTGCAACAGTGTCATGGCGACGAGAATGGCCATGAACTTAGGCGATTACGCCATTACGGAAGCCGGATTCGGCGCAGACCTCGGCGCTGAAAAATTCTTTGATATCAAGTGCCGCGCGGCTGGCCTCCACCCGAGTGCTGTGGTCGTCGTCGCGACAGTCCGCGCTCTCAAACACCACGGCGGCGTTGCGGTCAAGGACCTCAACGAAGAAAACCTCGACGCCCTCAAAAAAGGCCTGCCGAACCTGCTTCAGCACGTGGCGAATATTAAGGATGTCTATCATCTGCCCTGCGTGGTGGCGATCAACGCCTTCCCGACAGACACGAAGGCAGAGCTGGATCTGGTCGAAGCGGAATGCAAGCAGCTCGGCGTCAACGCGGTCTTATCCGAAGTCTGGGCTAAAGGCGGAGAAGGCGGCATCGCACTGGCTGAAGAAGTGGTCAAGCTTTGTGAAGAACCGAACGATTTTTCATATGCCTACGACACCAACGATTCAATCGAAGATAAGCTCGATGCCATTGCCAAGAAGATTTACCACGCAGACGGCGTCGATTTGACCGCGGATGCCCGTCAGCAGATGGAACAGCTCGAAGCGCTTGGCTTTTCTAATCTGCCAATCTGCATGGCGAAAACCCAATACTCATTCTCAGACGATGCGTCTCTGCTTGGCGCGCCGAAGGGCTTTAGAATCACTGTCCGCAATATTAAGGTCTCCTCGGGCGCTGGCTTTATCGTCGCGCTGACCGGCGACATTATGACGATGCCAGGGCTACCGAAGGTGCCGGCCGCAGAAAACATCGACGTCGATGAAACCGGCAAAATCACGGGATTGTTCTAAGATGGCCGTTGAGTACACAGCAAAGGCCGTGAACGCCGGCATTCAGGAAAGCTGGCAGTCGGATTTGAAAGCCTTGGCTGACCGCGGTATCAAGCCTACTCTGGCGACAGTGCGCATCGGCCACAAGGGCGCTGACATTTCCTACGAAAAGGGTGCTACGAAAACAATGCAGAAGTATGGGATCGGCGTCAAGAACATCGTGCTGGATCCCCAGCCGTCAGAAGAGGCGGTCATTGCGCAGATCGAAGCGCTCAATCAAGATCCGACGATTCACGGCATCCTGTTGTTTCAGCCGCTGCCGGAGGGTTACGACGACAAGCGGGTCATTCAAGTGATCGATCCGAAAAAGGACGTCGACGGCGCAACCGATCAGAATCTGTCGGACACCTTGTCCGGCAGATTGGACGGCTTTGCGTACTGCGCGCCGGAGGCGGTGATGGCATTGCTCGATCATTATCAAATCGACGTGTACGGCAAGCGCGTAGTCATCATCGGGTGCGGCATTGTGGTGGGCCGCCCCTTAGCGAGCATGCTGCTCAAACGGCGCGCGACGGTGACGATGTGCAATACCGGGACCCGCGATTTGGCAGGTGTCGCCAGAGGCGCGGAGATCCTGATCGCGGCGACGGGCCGCATCCATATGGTCACAAAGGATTTCGTCAGCCCCGGGCAGATCGTCATCGACGTAGGGACAACCTTTCAGGACGGTAAGCTCTACGGCGATGTGGATCTTGATGAGGTGGCGCCGATCGTCGATGCGGTGACCCCGACGCCGGGCGGTGTCAGCGGGATCACATCTACAATTTTGGCGAAGCACGTCATTACTGCGGCAGTAAAACTTAATAAAGCGTGACGATTGGAGAATAGTTTTTGTCAGAAGAAAAAGAATTAATTCAAAGAAGCTGCGCGTCTTTTGCGGATATTCTGGCCTCAAAATCAGCGGTCCCTGGCGGCGGTGGTGCGGCGGCACTGGTCGGCGCTCTCGGGTCTGCGCTCGGAATGATGTATTTAAATTTAAGCATCGGCAAGAAAAAATACGCACAGCACGAAGCCGATTTTCAGAAAAAGGTCGAGGATCTTGGCGCCATCAAAGACGAGCTGCTGAGCTGTGTCGAAGAGGATGCGGCGGCCTTTAGGCCGCTGGCCAAGGCGTACAGCATGCCGAAAGACACAGAAGTTGAACGGGAACGCTACCGGGAAACGCTGGAAACCGCGCTGTATACGGCCTGTGGTGTCCCTGAAAAAATCATGGATTTGTGCGAAGAGGCGCTGGACGCGATCGAGGCAGTCGCCGGAAAGGGCAGCGAATTGGCGAAAAGCGACGCGGCAGCTGCGGCGATGCTCTGCATGGCGGCACTCAACGCCGCGCATTTGAATGTGCTCATTAACACGACCAGCATGTCCAATCGCGTGGAAGCAGAGGCCATCACCGACCGATGCGACAGCAAATTGATGCGCAACAATATTAAAGCCTCGGAGCTGATTGACGAGCTCCGGGATGAAATCAGACAGTCCAAATAAAGCAGGGGATGTTTATGAATCAAAAGGAAGTTTATAAACTCCTCGAACAGGTGAAATCTGGGGAGGTATCGATTGATCAGGCGGTTTTGGATTTGAAAGAAGCGCCCTATCAGGATATCGGTTACGCGAAAATAGACACACACCGCGGTTTGAGACAGGGGATCCCGGAGGTCATTTATGGTGCCGGCAAGACGGCCGATCAAATTATCGGGATCGTCAAAGAAATGACGTCGCACCATCAGAAGAACGTCATGATCACCCGGGTGAACTCGGAAAAGGCCCAGCGCATTTGCGAAGAAGTCCCGATGATTTACCACGAGCTGGCGCGATTTGGCCAGGTCGGCGAAATGCCTGAAAAGACCGGCAAAGGCCGCATCTTGGTGGTGACCGGCGGGACCAGCGATCTGCCAGTATCCGAAGAAGCGGCGCTGACTGCTGAAATGCTCGGCAATACGGTGGATAGGCTTTACGACGTCGGCGTTTCCGGCCTGCACCGTCTGCTCGATCATCTCGACGACATTATGAACGCGCGGGTCATTGTGGCGGCCGCCGGCATGGAAGGGGCTTTGGCCAGCGTCGTCGGCGGACTGGCAGACTGCCCGGTCATTGCCGTCCCGACTTCGGTGGGGTACGGCGCCTCGTTCGGCGGATTGTCGGCACTTTTGTCGATGCTCAACTCCTGCGCGAGCGGTGTCAGTGTGGTGAATATCGACAATGGCTTTGGCGCCGGCTATTTGGCCAGCATGATCAATCATATATAAAAAATATACGCTGACAATTCTTAAAGAGCCGTAATTCAAACTTTACGGCTTTTTATTTTTGCATTAAAATAATGGGGCCATTAATCTGTGGTATAATGTTTTAATAATTTTCAATTTTTGGAGCTGAAAGATGAAATCAAAGGACCAACATATCAGCGTACTGCTCAACGAAACCATCGACGCCTTAAACGTGAAGCCCGACGGCTGTTACGTCGACTGCACGCTGGGCGGCGGCGGACATTCGGAGCAGATCGCCAGGCGTTTGTCCGATCAAGGCCGGCTGATCGGCATCGATCAGGACGATTACGCCATCGCCAGAGCCGAGAAGCGTCTTTCGAGCTATCCGTGCCGTAAGGATTTCGTCCGAGATAATTTCGTCCACCTTCCGGCCATTCTCGACGCACTTCAGATTTCGGCTGTGGACGGTGTCGTCTTTGATCTCGGCGTGTCGTCTTTTCAGTTCGACCAGCCGGAGCGCGGCTTTTCCTATCACCATGACGGTCCCCTCGATATGCGGATGGACCGGCAGCAGGCATTAACCGCCGCGGATGTGGTCAATACCTACTCGGAACAGGCGCTCAAGCAGGTGATTTTCGAATACGGAGAAGATAAATTGGCCGGCCGTATCGCGAGAGCGATTGTCAGCCGGAGAAAGACGCAGCCATTTCAGCGGACGCTGGATTTAGCCGATGTGATTCGGGATGCCACGCCTGAAAAATTCAGACGAAAGGGTCATCCGGCCAAAAAGACATTTCAAGCGCTGCGCATCGAAGTCAACGGCGAGCTGAGAATTTTGACCCAGGCCGTCAAAAATGCGATCGACCGGACGAAACCGGGCGGACGCATCTGTGTCATTACCTTTCACTCGCTGGAGGACCGGCAGATCAAGCAGCTGTTCAACGAGCAGGCCGACCCCTGCATTTGTCCGCCGGAATTTCCGGTGTGCGTCTGCGGCAGAAAACCTACAATAAAAAAGATAACGCGCAAGCCTATCGCCCCATCAGCTGAAGAAGTGCAGGACAACAGGCGGGCGAGAAGCGCCAAGCTCAGGGTCGCAGAGCGTCTGGAACGCGAAGAAACTAAAGGATAAATATGCCAAACGCGAATCAAAGTCATCCGAAAAGATCCCGATCAAAATCTCAAACAGTGAAATCCCGGGGAAAACAGACACAGACAAAGCCGCCCCGCGCATCCCATCGGCGCAGAAAATCTGGAAAAAGGCGCCGCTCTGGCAGAAAGCTCAGGCCAGATGTGCTGATCATTATTGTGGTCTTTGCCATTGCCTTTGGGGCATTGATTCAGCAGGCCGCTATTTTGAGACTCGATCGGCAGATCAGTAATCTTCAAGATCAGGTCAACACCCAGAAATCCCTCAACGATTCGAAGGAAGGGAAAATCGTCAGCTCTCACAATCTTGCGAAAATTGAAAAAAAGGCGCGAAGCTACGGGATGAGCGAGCCGAAGGCAGATCAATACGTCTACATGGTCCCGAAGCATCAGAAAAAACAGAAAACAAATTTCGATTATCTAATCGATTGGTTTAAGGCGAAACTTTCGAAATATGGAATCATCAAGAAATAAAAAAACCACTCACAAATCAAAAAAAAGTAGCCGGAAGCCACTGGCACCGGCTGCGAAGCAGCGGCGCCTGCAAAATAGACGCGTGGCCTTTATCTTGGTCATTTTTCTCATTCTCGCGGCGGTCATTGTCGGCAAACTGGTTTATCTGCAGATCATCGATTCGTCAGATCAATACGCCAGACAAGTCGATCAGGTTGTCGATCAGGTTCAGGTGCAGGCCTCCCGCGGCAATATTTACGACCGCAACGGGAACATTCTGGCTCAGGATTCGTCGGCGAAAGCCGTCTACATTATCCCGTCTGAAATCACAGACGAAGATAAACTGGTTAAGGAATTGGCCAAAAAGCTCGACTTGAAGGAAGAGAGCCTGAGGAAAAAAGCGGAAAAGCTTGAGAATGACTACGTTATCGTCAAGAACAGCATCTCGGCGAGTGAAGGACAGCGCGCCCACGCCCTCGACCGCGACGGCTTGAAATACCGGGACGGCACGCTCTACGCTTATCCGGACAAAATCGACGACGCGAAGTCCACGGCGAAGGCGCTGGCGGCGATTTTTGACAACCTGTCCTACAAAACAGCCCTCGGATACTTGACGGAAAAGGAAAATTCAGCGGTTTTGATCAAGAGCCAGGTGGACAATTCGCTGGCGAACAAAATCCTCAAGGACATGACCGTGAAGAAAAACGGCGAGGTTCAGTCGACCAATGGGGTTGAGCTCATCGACGACAGCCGCCGCTATTACACCAACGGTAATTTTGCGTCCTACGTTCTAGGATTTACAAACCAAAACTATCAAGGCGTCAGCGGTGTAGAAAGCACGTACAACAGCTGGCTCTCAGGTCAAAACGGTCTGGCTTATCTCCAGAAGGACGCGTCAGGCAACACACTGCCGTCCTTGACCAAGGTGGTCAAGCAGCCGAAAAAGGGCAAGGATCTGGTCCTGACCATCGACAGCAATATTCAGATCATGGCTGAAAAGGCTCTGAACGAATCGATCAAGGAATGGAAGGCCAAACGCGGCACGGCGATCGTCATGGATGTGGATACAGGCGAAATCCTGGCGATGGCGACGAAGCCGGATTACGATTTAAACAACCCCTACACGTTAAACAAAACCTACGCCAAGAATTACAGCGACCAGCTCGACGGCAAGTCCAATGCCGACAAGCTGAATCTCATGTGGAGCAATCCGGCTGTCAGCTTTACTTACGAGCCGGGCTCGACCTTCAAGCCGATCACGGCTTCATCCGCCTTTGAAGAAGGGGCGATTTCGCCGTCGGACAAGGTGGTCTGCAATGGATCAATTAACATCGACGGTGTGACGATCAATTGTACTGCGACCCACGGCGTTCAAACTGCGGCTGAAGCGGTTTCAAATTCGTGCAACCCTGGTCTGGTGCAGATCATTCAGAAGCTTGATCCTACGCTGTTCTACCGTTACGCCTACGATTATGGCTTTGGTAAGACCACCGGGATCGAACTGCCGGGTGAAGAAGCCGGTGTGATGACGCGTGTATTTAAATCGGGCAATTCGATTAATCTACTCGACTATTCAAACCTGTCCTTTGGACAGGGGTTGATGACGACGCCAATTCAGCTATTGAGTGCGCTGAACAGCGTCATCAATAACGGGCATTATATGCGCCCGACGGTGATCTCGTCTCAAAATAAGGGCATCAGCTCTAATGCGTCGACGAGCGCTTCAAAGCAGATTATTTCCAAGGCGACGTCAAAGGAAATGCGTCAGATCATGGAAAAGGTGGTCACCAATAACCCGGAACTCGCGTCATTGGCTGGTGATTACAGCATCGGCGGAAAGACCGGGACGGCACAGAAAGTTGAAAACGGCGAATACTCCCACTCGAAATACGTGACATCCTTCTTTGGATTTACGCCGGTCAAGAACCCGAAATACGCAGTCCTGGTGGTCATCGATGAAGCCCAGAGCGGCGCGTACGGCGCCCAGTCGGCGGCGCCGGCGGCGATCAAGATCCTGCAGCAGACGTCAGATTACATGAACCCGAGCAGCAAATCGTCGACCAAGATGACGAAAAACACGGTGACGGTTCCGGACGTCACAGGACAGGAAGTGGAATTTGCCAAAGAAATCCTGAAGGAAAAGGGCATCACTTACAAAGTGGACGACAGTGCCGGCGGCAGTGTTGTGGTTTCCCAAAGCTTGAAGGCTAAATCGACGTACAAGAGCGGCAAGACGATGGTACTGGTGACCGGGAAGAGCGCGGACGACACCAACGCGAAGGTCACCGTTCCGGATTTATCCGGCATGAATATTCAGGAGGCCAATGAAATTTTGACGGGACTTGGCCTGAAAATAAAAGTCAAAGGCTCAGGCTTTGCGGTGAGCCAGAACCCGAAAGCAGGGACGAAGGTCAACCGTAATTCGAAGGTTACCGTGACCTTTAAACAAAAATAATCACAAGGAAAGAAGGCAGATGTAATGGGATTTAAACCATGGACAGCAGAAGAGGCTGCGCAGATTGTAGGCGGAAAAATAACAGAAGGTGACGGCACGCAGCCGATTACCGGCGTGGTGATCGACAGTCGGATTGTGAAAGCTGGCGATCTTTACGTGCCGATTATCGGAGAAAACAACGACGGCCACCGTTTTATTAAAGCGGCCTGCGCAGCTGGCGCATCGGCGTATCTGTGCGACACAGATCATCAGGATCAGATCAGCGTAGCGGGTGCCGTTAAAATTGTCGTGGCCTCCACGATGGAAGCGCTTAGACAGCTGGCGGCGGCCAACCGCGCACGGTACGATATTCCAGTCGTCGCGGTGACTGGCTCCGCCGGAAAAACGACGACGAAGGATTTGATCGCCTCGGTGCTTGGCGTAAAGAAGCACGTCATGAAGACGCAGGGGAATTTCAACAACGAGATCGGCGTACCGCTGACACTTTTTCAGCTCACACCTGAACACGAGGCTGCAGTCGTCGAAATGGGGATGAACCATTTAAAGGAAATTCACCGTTCAATTTTTGAAGTGAAGCCCCACATTGGGGTCATTACCAATATTGGCTCGGCTCATCTGGAAAATCTCGGTTCCAAGGACAACACCCTTAAAGCGAAAAAGGAAATCCTCGAGACCATGGGACCAGACGATATTGCACTGGTCAATGGCGACGATCCTTACCTCCGGAAAGTTGTGTCCGATCCTTACCGCGTGATGCGCATCGGGATTCATCAGGCGGATGTGGATTTCCTCGCTGAAAACATCAGCCAGGACGCGGCGGGATCGACCTTTACGGTCCGCGGCAGCCAGTATCATTTCAGATATCCCGGCGAACACAACATCTACAACTGTCTAATGGCCATTGGCGTCGGACTGATCTACCATTACACGCCAGAAGAAATTCAGGCAGGGCTGGACGCCTTTGTACCGAGCGGCAACCGGATGAAGCGGGAAGAAATCGCCGGCCTTCACGTGATTGACGATTCTTACAACGCCAATCCGGAATCGGTCAAAGCGGCGCTGAACACCATATCGGCACAGGCGGACGGCCGCGTCGTTGCCGTTTTGGGCGATATGCTCGAAATCGGGAAGGACAGTGCGGCAAAACACCGGGAAGTCGGTGCGTACGCAGCGAAAAAGGCGGCCGTCGTCATTGCCGTTGGGCCGCTTTCTGAAAATACGGCACAGGGCGCGGAAAATAACGGCGCGGAAGTTTACCGTGCGGAAAACGCTGACGCGGCAGCTGAAATTTTGAAGGCTGTAGCAAAGCCGAGGGATACCGTTTTGCTGAAGGCCTCCCACAGCATGAACATCGGCAGTGTCGCAGATCGATTAAAATCAAATTAAGACCAGTCAAACCAAAGAATAAGGAGTATTTATATTATGGAAAGCATACACGCTGCGTTTATTTCGTTGATTATCAGCTTTGTGCTGGTCTGGATTGGTACAAAATTGTTTCTGCCAGTTCTGCATAAGCTCAATTTCGGCCAGGCCATTCGCGAGGAAGGGCCGAAGAGCCATCAGAAAAAATCCGGCACGCCGACGATGGGCGGCATCGTGATTCAGGGCGGCATTCTGATCGCGATGATCGTTTTTACATTCATCGTTGGGAAAGATCTGCTGTTTCCGCTGCTCGGCATGATTGCCTTTGGCGTGATCGGCTTTATCGATGACTTTATCAAAGTCACGGCACACCACAATCTGGGGCTGCGTGCCTGGCAGAAGCTGGTGCTCCAAATCGCCGCGGCAATTGTCATCGCGGTTTACGCGGGGACCAATCCCGACATTGGCACACAGCTGGTGGTGCCTTTCAGCCACAAACTTGTCGATTTGGGCTGGGGATTCTATCCCTTTACGGTCTTTGTCATCGTAGCGGTGACCAACGCGGTTAATCTGACGGACGGTCTTGACGGGCTGTGCGCCGGGGTGACGGCCTTTGTGATGATTTTCTTCATGACGGTGGCCATTGTCGTCAAGGATGCGGAAATCGCCGCCTTTGCCGGTGCGGTCGTAGGCGGCTGCTTTGGATTTTTGCGCTGGAATTCCAATCCGGCCAATATTTTCATGGGCGATACCGGTTCATTGGCATTGGGCGCAGCGGTCACGATGACCGCGATCACGCTGAGACTTCAGATATTTATTCTGATCGCGGGCTTCATTTATTTCCTAGAAGCCCTTTCCGTCATTATGCAGGTGACCTATTTCAAAGCGACCCACGGCAAGCGGATTTTTAAAATGACGCCGATTCATCATCATTTTGAATTATCCGGTTGGAGTGAAACCCGCGTGGTGACCGTATTCTGGATTGTAACGGTAATTTGCGTCAGCGTCGCCATGCTAGCCATTTTCTAAAATTAATATTGAGGAGGAAGATTCAATATGAAGACGTATTTAGTGATTGGAGCGGAACGCAGCGGCATTGCAGTGACGCGGGCGCTTCTATTAAATAGACAATCGGTTATTTTGACGGACACGAAGGATTTTAATGTGATCGCCAAAGCTTCTCCAGCCATTGCGGAAGCTTTTGAAGCGCTGCCGAAAACCCATCTGTCCTGCTTTTTCGGAAGCCAAGTCCCGAAAAGCGTCGTCAACGGCGTTTCCGCGGTCATTCCCAGTCCAGGTGTGCCGTTGACCATTCCAGTTATTCAGGAAGCGTATAAGAAAAACATTCCGGTCATCAGCGAAGTGGAAGCGGCGTACCGGATGACCTCCACGCCTTTTGTCGGAATTACCGGGACGAACGGCAAAACGACCACGACTTCACTGACCGGTGAAATTTTCAAGCTGGACGATCGTTATCCCAATGTTTACGTGGTCGGCAACATCGGCAACGCGGTGACACATTACGTCAATACGTCTACGCCGTCTGATCTTTATGTCGCTGAGCTTTCGAGCTTTCAGCTGGAAACCACGGATACGTTCAGACCGAAGGCGGCTGCGATTTTAAATCTTTCACCAGACCATCTTGACCGTCACGGTACCCTTGACAATTATTACAAGGCCAAGGCGAAGATTTTCCAAAATCAAACGCCGGACGATATTCTTGTCATCAACGCCGACGACGACAATGTATTGAAGTACACGGCGGACGCAAAATCCAAAAAGATCAGCTTCAGCTTGGAAAAACGCGTGGCGCCGGGGATTTATCAAAAGGACGGCAAGGTCTACATCGCCGAAGGGGACGACCCGGAAAAGGATGTAATGGTCAGTGCCGTTTCGGACATCACGATCAAAGGGCCGCACAATGTGATGAATGCGATGGCGGCGATCGGACTGACCTATTTCACAGGTGTTTCCTTAGGCAATATCCGCAAAGGGCTGAAGGACTTCAAGGGCGTTGAACATCGTCAGGAATTTGTCGCGACGATTGACGGCGTCGACTACATCAACGATTCCAAGGGCACCAACACCGATGCGACGATTACGGCACTGAAAGCGATGGAAAAGCCGACGATACTCATTGCAGGCGGATACGACAAGAAAGAAGATTACACCAAGCTGATGGGCTACGTTAAGGATAAGGTGAAGCTGATGATTCTGCTCGGTGCAACAGCGAAGAATATTGCAGCCACAGCAGATCAGTGCGGATTCAGCGACTATATCTTCGTCAAGGATTATCCAGAAGCCGTGAAAACTGCCAAGGAAAAAGCTGTCTCCGGCGATGTCGTGCTGCTCTCGCCGGCCTGCGCAAGCTGGGATATGTTTGCCAATTACGAAGACCGCGGCGACTTGTTCAAGCAGCTCGTTAAAGCGTAATGGCGGATCGACAGCAACAAGGGGGGCGCCGCCAGTCTGGCCGCCGTTATTGGAGCAAACCAGACCGCGCCTTTACACTGGCACTGCTCGTCTTGACCGGCTTTGGGCTGCTGATGGTTTTTTCGGCCAGCATGTACACGTCGTCGGTTTCGAGTGCAACCGGAAGCGGCTACGCGCAGTTTATCAAACAGGCCGTTTATGTGATCGGCGGGCTGTTTGTACTTTGGTTTGCCAGTCGAATCGATTACCGAAAATTTAATAATGTCCATGTGGCGTTGGTCGCACTTGTAATCACTGCGGCTCTGCTGGGGTTCGTTCTGGTCGCGGGATCAGAGGTCAACGGCGCAAAGCGGTGGCTCGCAATCGGATCCATCACCTTCCAGCCTTCGGAATTCGCGAAGCTGACCGGCATCATTTACGCCAGCAGCATTGTCTGCCAGAAAAAAGAAGTCTACAGCAATTTTTGGAAATTCACATTATATTGTATTTTGCCGATGGTGGTGCTCTGCGGACTCGCGGCAATAGAACCGTCGCTTTCCGCGGCGATGGCGATCGGCTTTGGGATGCTGTGCGTCTATTTCTTTTCGGGAATTAAATTCAGGTATTTTATCCCGTACATTCTGCTGATCGTTGCGGCAGTTGGTCTCGCTTTGATTCTGCAGCCCTTTCGCCTCGACCGCATCCGCGTGTTTATGGGAAAGGGCGGCGCGGATTACCAGATCAGACAGTCAATTTTGGCCATTGGCTCCGGCGGCATCTTTGGCAAGGGTCTTGGCAACGGCAGACAGAAGATGCTGTTTCTGCCGGAGCTTCAGAACGATTTTATCTTTGCCAACATCGGCGAAGAATGCGGGCTTGTCGGCTGTGTGCTGCTTCTAATTCTGTACGGGTTTATCATTTATAGAGGAATTCGCATCGCGAAGGCGTCCAAAACGAAATTCGGCTACGTTTACGGCTGCTCGATTATGGCGCTGCTGGGCTTTCAGGTGATTGTCAATGTGGCGGTCGCGACGAATATCATGCCGGTTACCGGGATGGCGCTGCCCTTTATCAGCGCCGGCGGTACATCGATGATCATCCTCTTCTTTATGATGAGCTTAATTGTCAATATGTCGAGAAAGCCAGGAAGAAAAGTGACGGTGGGTGAGCCGAAGACGAAACGGCGCAAACGCCAGAAAACGGAGGAAAAAACAGCATGACAACAGTTTTCATTGCAGCAGGGGGAACCGGCGGACACATTTATCCCGGTCTGGCCATTGCTGCCTGTCTAAAAAAACGCATGCCGGACGTCAAGATCGTGTTCATCGGTTCACACGTCGGCATGGAAAAAAACATTGTGCCGCGTTACGGCTACCCGATGGAATTCATCAACGCGTCGGGTTTTCAGCGCGGTTTTGTCAAGAAAGTGATCGCGGCGAAAAATCTGCTCAAAAGCGCCCGTGACTCCAGAAAGCTTTTGAACCGCTACAAGCCGGCGCTCGTCATCGGTACCGGCGGGTTTACGTCGGGCATTATTTTAAGAGAAGCGGCGAAAAAGGGCATTCCGACATTGATTCACGAACAGAATGCCTTCCCTGGAAAATCAAACCGATGGGCGGCCCAGAAGGCCGATACCGTCTGCCTAACCTTTAATGAGGCGGCTAAATATTTCCCGGCAAAGAAGACCGTACTCTGCGGCAATCCGGTCCGGGATGCCTTTAAGAACGTCGACCGCGCGGCCATGCGGCAGAAAATGAAGCTTGTGCCAGGTGAAAAAATGGTGCTGGCGATGGGCGGCAGTCAAGGGGCGGCCGCCATCAACCGCGCGATGCAGACGGTCATGAAAGAATGGGGCGGCCGTGAGGACATTCAAATCTATCAGATTACCGGCCCGAAACAGATCGACACGGTTTGTGCAGCGCTGAACGAAGCGGGCATTGTGTACGACAAAGAATATTTCGGCCCGACCCATTGCCACGCGATCGCCTATTCCAACGAAATGGAAATGCTGATGGGCGCCGCGGACGTCATCATCGGACGCTCAGGGGCGTCGTCGATTTGCGAAATGGCCGCGTCCGGTACGCCGTCCATTCTCATTCCGTACCCCTACGCAGCAGGGGATCATCAGCGTTTCAATGCGATGGCAATGCAAAATGCCGGGGCGGCGGAAGTCATTGACGAAGATGATTTAAGTGGTGCACGGCTGTTGAAAGAATTGTCCGCGCTTTTGGATGACCCGGCACATCTCAAGGCCATGTCGGAAAATGCGAAGGCTTACGCAAAAATCGATGCAGACGAAAGAATCGTCGATCAGGCTGTGGCTTTAATGCAGCAATAAGCAGGATAGAGGAGTTAACCGCGTGAAGGATGAACAAAAAAGCCAAAAGATATCCAAAACACTAAAGAGACGAAAACGTAGACGCATTGCGCGCCGCATCACGGCGGTTATCCTGATTGCTGCGATTATCTGTGTGGGCGGCTACTATCTTTCGCGTGTTGCGACAGATCAAAGGCTGAACATCAAACAGGTTGAAGTGACCGGCAATGCTTCGGCAGATACCCACCTTTTGGATCAAGTCACAGATGCATTAATCGGACAGAATATCTTAGCGGTTGACGTGAACAGCCTGTCCAATCAGGCTAAAAAGATCCTGCAGTCCGATCAAGTCAGTGTCTACAGAAAATGGCCGGATACCCTGGTTATCAAAGTAGGGCGCATTGAAGCCCTAGGTGCAGTCATGACGGGGAACAAGGTGCTGTATATCGATCAAAACGCCCGCGTCGTCAACCGGGCGGATTATCTGACTAACGTCAACCTGCCGATTATTACCGGGATCAAAGGAACGAGCGCGCTTCAAAGCGGCGGTCAACTTTCATCAAACAGCAGGGAAAAGCTGATTGACGCGCTGGATATCTTGGCGCGCATTCAGGACAAGGGGCTGCTCGACCGCGTTTCGGAAATTCACTGGACAAAATACAATACTTACCGCATTATTACGAAAAATAATTCTGTCTTCGAGGTGAACGGCATCGACAATTTTAAGAAAAACGAAAGCTACGTCGAAACCTTTTTGATTGAAAATCGTTCCAATGTCGAAGTGGACCTTCAAATCGACGGTCAGGCCTTTTTGAAGAATCGGTCTTGACTAATAATATGGGTTATAATCATCAAAGCTGAGAACTTAAAAAAATTGAAAACAAAGATTTTTTATTGCAATGTTGTGAAATAAAGGGTATCATATTATAAAGTTGTAAGAATGCTATGAGAAGATGAAACCATCTTCGCTTTATTATTTATGAATAAAAACATATACCCTATATAGAGTAGTCTATGTGAGAACCAGGAGGAAGAAAAGTGATAGAACTGGACAACTACAACGATAATTTTGCGCAGATTCGTGTAGTCGGTGTCGGTGGCGGTGGCAACAACGCTGTTAACAGAATGATTGAATCGGGCCTGAAGGGTGTCGATTTTGTCTCGATTAATACAGATAATCAGGCTCTGGCCCTGACTTTAGCAGAAAAAAGACTGCAGATCGGCGAAAAGACGACCGGTGGTCTCGGCGCAGGCGGTAACCCGGAAATGGGTCAGCGTTCCGCTGAAGAAAGCCGCGATGCGATTTCTGAAGTGATTCAGGGCACGGACCTCTTGTTTGTGACGGCCGGCATGGGCGGCGGAACAGGGTCTGGTGCAGCGCCGATTATCGCAAAAATCGCGCAGGAAATGGGCATTCTGACCATTGGTGTCGTCACGAAGCCGTTCTCTTTTGAAGGACGCGTTCGTATGCGCAATGCGCAGATCGCCTGCGATTTCCTCCAGGAAAATGTCGACGCTTTGGTGACGATTCCAAACGACCGTCTGCTCCGCATGGCCGACAAATCCACGTCGCTGCGGGAAGCTTTCAAACTTGCTGATGACGTCCTGCTTCAAGGGGTCAAGAGTATTTCCGACTTGATTTCTATGCCTGGTCTGGTCAGCTTGGACTTTGCCGATGTCAAGACGATCATGCAGGATGCGGGCCTAGCACACATGGGTGTTGGCCGTGCAACCGGGGAAAACCGTGCAGAAGAAGCGGCGAAGGAAGCCATCCTGAGCCCGCTGCTTGAAACGGAAATTACCGGCGCAACGGGTGTTCTGCTGAACATCACAGCTGGTGACGATTTGTCACTGTTTGAAGTTGACAAGGCGGCGACGATTGCACGTGAAGCCTGCGACGAAGACGCCAACGTCATCTTTGGGGCGACCATCGATGAAAACATGGGCGATGAAATCCAAATCACGGTTATCGCGACGGGGTTCCTTCCCGCTGAAGAAAGCGAAGACGTCAGAGATATGAAAGAAAAGATGTCCGCGCGTCCAGCGAGAAGCAGAGCGCCAAAGGACGCACCAGCTCAGTCCGCAAGCGCAGCTAAGCCAAAAACAGATTCAAACGATTTGTTTACCATTCCGACATTTTTAAACAAAGAAGATTAATTCTGCGATGAAATGTCCGTTTTGTAATCATAATGGCAGCAAGGTAGTTGATTCCAGACCGGTTAACGATCAGACCATGATCCGCAGACGCCGCGAATGCGAAAAGTGTAAAAAACGCTTCACGACCTACGAACGAATTGAAAAGATTCCACTGATGGTGGTCAAACGAAACGGCCAGCGGGAATCCTACGACCGAAATAAAATTTACAGCGGCATCTTAAAGGCTTGTGAAAAGCGGCCGATTTCAGTCGAGCAGATTGAGGCCATGGTCGATCAAATCGAGAAACAGCTTTATCAGCTCGAGTATAAAGAAATTTCTTCTGTATATATCGGCGAAAGGGTTATGGAAGCCCTGAAGCCGGTCGATGAGGTGGCCTACGTGCGCTTTGCGTCTGTCTACCGACGTTTTAAAGATGCAGGCGCGTTTATTGAAGAACTCAACAAATTGATTAAGGAGTAAGGAAACAAATTGATTAAGGAGTAAGGATTGGCCAATAAGGTTCTAGATTCGAATCGCATTTACGAGGGTAAAATTTTAAATTTGCGGGTTGATTCGGTTGAACTTCCCGACGGCGGGCACACCAAGCGTGAAATCGTCGAGCACAAAAACGGCGTCGGCATTCTGCCGGTCGACCACGCGATGATGATTTTCGTGCAGCAGTACCGTGACGCGGTAGGGTCAGATTTGCTAGAAATTCCGGCAGGTCTTGTCGAAGCGGGCGAGGACCCGAAGGCGACCGCATCCCGTGAACTGCAGGAGGAAATCGGTCTCAAGCCGCTGAATTTAACGCCCTGTGGATTCGTTTATCCGACACCTGGCTGCTGCGATGAAAGAACGTATCTTTTTATCGCCAATCAATTTGAAGCCCACCGCCTCGAGGCGGATGACGATGAGTTTATTCATGTGGTCAGACTTCCGATCGAGACCGTTAGAAAAATGTACGATCATCACGAGTTTATCGACGCCAAGACGGTCAGCGCATTGGGCTATTATTTCTCACATCAGCATACAAACGAATAAAGTCAAGGGTGATTTTTTGCAGGCTTTGCAGGGAATCACTCTTTTGTATTTTTAAACCATTACAACAAGTTTAGGAAGGATTAACAGGAAAATCAAAATGGAAAATATTCAATTTTCAGGACACGACACAGTCGCATTGGCAGAACAGTACGGCACACCGCTGTACGTCATGAGTGAAGACATCATTCGTGACCGTATCGAGTCCGTTAAAAAAGCTTTTGAAGAAGCAGGCGCGGATTACGAAGTCAATTTCGCAGGAAAGGCATTTACCAATGTGGCGATGTGCAAAATCGTTGCCTCAGAAGGAATCGCGCTGGACGCGGTTTCAAAAGGGGAAATCATGACTGCTCAGGCAGCTGATTTTCCAATGGACCGTATCTGCTACCACGGCAATAACAAAAAAGTCAGCGAACTGAAATACGCGCTGGAAAACGGCGTCGGCCTCATCGTCGTCGACAGCGAAGACGAATTGAAAAAACTGATTCAAGTGACCGACGAACTGGATCAGGACGTCAATATCATGTTCCGCGTTTCGCCGGGCGTCGAAGCCCACACGCATGAGCTGATTCAAACCGGCACCCAGGACACGAAATTCGGCCTGCCCTACAGTCTGGCTAAGGATATTATTGTAAACGCCAATGCCCAGCCACACATTACAGTTGTCGGCATTCACTGCCATATCGGTTCTCAGATTGTCGACGAAGTGCCGTTTATCGCAGCAGCTGACAAGATGATCGCGCTGTATCAGGATATTCGAAATGAAGGCGTCGATCTGCGCGCTATTAATTTAGGCGGCGGCTTCGGCATCCCGTACCTTGAAGGGGATGAATACTTCGAAACCTTAAAATACATTCCGAAGTTGGTCGATCACGTCCGCAAAATCTGCGCGGACCGCGATGTACCGATGCCAAAGCTTATCGTCGAACCGGGACGCTTCTTGGTCTGTGAAGCAGGTGCGACGCTGTACACCATCGGCACTGTCAAGGAAATTCCTGGCGTGCGCAAATACATCAGCGTGGACGGCGGCATGAACGACAATCCGCGCCCGGCGCTGTACGGCGCGGAATACGAAGCGGTCGTTTGCAACGGCAAGGACTCCGAAAAACTGGAACCCTACCGCGTCAGCGGCCGTGCCTGCGAAACCGATACGTTAATCGATTCAGCGATGCTCAATCAGCCTCAGGTTGGCGATATTCTGATGGTGAAGAATACAGGTGCCTACAATTATTCAATGGCCAGCCGCTACAACCGTTATCCGATTCCGGCAGTTGTGCTGCTGTCGGGAGACCGCTCAGCGATCATGGTCGAACGGGAAAGCTACGAAGAACTCCTCAGCCACGACCGTGTACCGGATTGGTTGAAATAATCTTATAGGCTTGCGATGACGTACTCATCTAACTATTTTCTGTCGCTGCTGCTGAGTCTGCCGGGCATTCTCATCGCGATTACCTTTCACGAGGCGGCTCACGGCTATGCGGCGGAGGCGATGGGCGATGACACGCCAAGGCTTTCCGGACGGCTGTCCCTCAATCCCTTCCGGCACATTGACTGGATCGGCTTTCTGGCGATGATCTTCCTGCATTTCGGATGGGCCAAGCCGGTACCGATCAATCCGAATAACTTCACGGATCGAAAAAAAGGAATGATCCGCGTGGCGCTGTCTGGGTGTCTGACCAATCTGCTGCTTGGGTTCATCGGCTACGGCGTCTACTTGATTTGCCTGCCGCTCAACAACCTCGTGCTGTCTATTGTGCTGCAGTATATTTTCGAATACAACGTAGTTTTCGCGATCTTTAATTTGATCCCGATTCCGCCGCTGGACGGGTATCATATTTTGTACGAATTTTTGCCCTATCGCGGCAAAATGCGGTTGGAAGCGATGTCCCGGTATGGGTTTATCATTCTGTTGATTCTGATGTTTGCGGGTGTTTTCGGATGGGTGATCACACCGCTGTCCAACGGGGTGATTCGGCTTTACGATTTGATTCTTTCGCCCCTCGCGAAACTGATTGTGTCATGATGGCAAACGAGCCCATTCAATACGACGTCGGCGATTTCGAGGGACCGCTGGACCTGCTGCTGAGCCTCGTTCAAAGGCATCAGGTCGACATTTACGACGTCTCGATTTCAGAAATTATAGATCAGTATTTGGCGACGATTGAAAAATGGGAGCAGGACCGGATGGCAATTGCCAGCGAATTTATCGTGATGGCCTCGCGGCTGATCAAGATCAAATCCAGACGATTACTGCCGTCGACCAATCAAGAGAGCGAAGATGAGGTGGACGACGAGGCGGTTCTCATTCGCCAGCTGGCGGATTACAAGCAGATCAAGGCGGCCAGCCTGGTCATTGAGAAAAGATACGAACAAAAAAGCGGATCCGTTTATCGCGATCCGCTTTATTTGCCGGAATTATCACAAAAAAAATGGGATCCGGAGCTGAAAATCAAGCCTGAAAAGCTCGGAAGCACCTTTGCCCGCATGATGCGGCGCTATCAGGAAGCCCACACCTACAGGACGATACCACGGCCCGAACCGGATCGATATACTGTTGAACATCAAGAAGCCGTCATCACCCGTTCCTTAAAGGAACACGCTGAACTTACGTTTAGAAATGTGATTCAACATCATGAAGCCAGTGAAGTGACGACTTCTTTTTTTGCGGTATTGGAGCTCTACAAGAAAGGCCGCATTGAAATGGCGCAGCAGCGTAATTTCGGTGAGATGCAATTAAAGGAGAAGGAGTGCGATGGAGACAAAACCCAATAAACAGTCGGACGCAGTGTCCTTCGAGCCGGAGATTTTCGGCTGGTTGGAAGCGCTGCTTTTCGCGTCCGGCGATGGGCTGACGACGAGAGCATTGTCAAATGTCGTCGGGCTGAGCGAAAATGAAACGGAGGCCTACCTCAAGGCGCTGTCTGAATCTTACCAGAGTGTGCGCCATGGTCTTCGCTTGGTCCGCACGGCAGGCGTCTGGCAGCTGTCGACCAAGCCTTCACTGTATCCCGTTTTGACAAAATGGAAGCAGCTTGACAAAGGCCGCGGTCTGTCGCGCGCGGCCTTTGAAACCCTCGCGATTGTGGCCTACAAGCAGCCGGTGACTCGAGTTGACATTGAGGCGATTCGCGGGGTGGCGTCGTCCAGTTCAATTCACGTGTTGTTAGATCGGGAATTGATTGCGGAGGCGGGGCGCAAGGATGCGCCGGGCCGCCCTTTTTATTACAAGACGACACCGGCGTTTCTAAAGTCGCTCGATATTGAGGATTTGTCGGAGCTTCCCGATTTCGATTCGTTTAAACAGAAGGAACAGCAAAAGGATTCTGCAGCAGAGGACGAAAACTAATGAGATTACAAAAATACATGGCCCATTGCGGCGTCGCGTCGCGTCGGAAGGCGGAGCAGATGATTGCAGAAGGCCGCGTTCAGGTTAATGGCGAGGTCGTGACCTTTCCCGGCACTCAGGTGAGCGAGGCGGACGAGGTCAAAGTTGACGGTCAATCCATTGCGCCGGAGCAGCACGTCTACATCCTTTTGAACAAACCGAAGGGTGTGGTTTCGACTTCATCGGACCGCCATGCGGATCAGACGTTATTGGATTTGATTCATTTCAAGGAACGCCTTTATTCCGTCGGCAGGCTCGATAAAGAAACTTCGGGGTTGTTGATTTTAACCAACGACGGCGACTTGACTTTTCAATTGACGCACCCAAGCCGGCATGTCACTAAAACTTATCGGTGTACGGTGCGGGGGAAGGTAAGTGCGTATGAAGTGAAACAGCTTCGCGACGGCGTTTCGATTCCGATGGACGACGGCAGCCGGTATCAGACGCAAAGCGCTGAGGTCGAAGTTGTCAAGGAAAACCGCGGCTCAACGGTGCTGACGATCCGCATTTCGGAGGGTAAAAAACGCCAGGTTCGGAAAATGTGCGCGGAGGTCGGTCACCCGGTTATTCACCTTGAACGTAAGGCGATCGGCAGTTTGACCGATCCGTCGCTTAAACCTGGTCAGTGGCGCTATTTAACGAAAGAAGAAATTGAAAGGCTGAAGGCGGAACATTAAATGATTGAAACATTCAGACGCCAAACGGCGTTTATCAAGGCCTGCATTCAAGATGTGATTAAGCCCGGAGATTCAGCCATCGACGCGACTGTCGGCACAGGAGAAGACACGGTGTTTCTGGCTGAATGTGTCGGCAAGACGGGGCACGTTTACGGCTTTGATATTCAAAGGGCGGCGATTGAGGAAGCGAAGGCGCTGGCAGCGCAGCGCGGCGTCTCAGAACGGATCTCGTGGCTTTGCGACGGCCATGAGCACATGAATACTTATCCCGACATCGCACAAAACCCAAAAATTGGTGCGGTGACGTTTAATTTAGGCTATTGGCCCGATGGGGATCCTAGGGTGACGACGCAGCCTGAAACCACGCTTCAAGCCCTTGAGCAGAGCGCGGCGCTTTTGAGATCCGGCGGTATTTTGACTGTTTGCGCGTATTCCCACTTGACGGGACAGGCGGAAAAAGAGAAAATTGAAGCGTGGATTCAAAATTTGGGGCGCGGGTACGACGCCTACAGTTTTGAAGTGAAAAATCACCGAGAAGCCCCAACGGCTTTTATCGTCCTCAAAAAATAAGACAGGAAAATAATTTAAGATATTTATGAGTGAACAAGTCATTGTAATTGGCGGCGGCCCCGCCGGCATGATGGCGGCGTACACCGCCGCGTCGGGCGGCGACGATGTCATCCTCTGCGAAAAAAATGAA
This sequence comes from uncultured Pseudoramibacter sp., assembly GCF_903789625.1. Classification (NCBI taxonomy): domain Bacteria; kingdom Bacillati; phylum Bacillota; class Clostridia; order Eubacteriales; family Eubacteriaceae; genus Pseudoramibacter; species uncultured Pseudoramibacter sp. The sequence continues at coordinate 39,808 of NZ_CAIFFF010000007.1, forward strand.
AAGCTGGGAAAAAAGCTGTACATCACCGGAAAAGGGCGGTGCAACCTGACCAATTTCTGTGATCAGGAAACTTTTTTGAAAAACGTTGTGCATCATCCGAGGTTTTTGTACTCGTCGATTTCTCGATTCGACCGTGAGGACTTGATGGATTTCGTCACGCGCTACGGCTGCAGGCTGAAGGTTGAGCGGGGACAGCGGGTTTTCCCGGAATCGGATAAATCGAGCGATGTCATTAAAGCTTTCAGAAAGGCACTGGAATCGGCGGGGGTCGAAGTTCGGCTGAACACGCCGGTGACATCGATTGTCACGCGGAAGGATGAAGCCGTCGGCGTCAAACTTGCGGACGGTACTGTGCTCGAAGGGGATAAAATCATTGCGGCAACCGGCGGACTCAGCTACCGTTCAACCGGCTCAGACGGCTGGGGACTGGACGCTGCAGAAAAGCTGGGACACAAGGTAACGCCGTGCCGGCCGTCTCTGGTTGGGCTTAAAACAAAAGAAACCTGGCCGGCTCAGGTTCAGGGCCTCGCCCTGAAAAACGTCGACGTGACGCTGACCCACAAGGGCAAGAAGATGCGGATGGAGCGGGGCGAGATGCTGTTGACCCATTTCGGCGTTTCAGGGCCTTTGATTTTGACCGATTCAGCTTATATGGACGACGCGCCGGAAACCTACCGTCTCATTTTAGATTTCAAACCGGCACTGTCGGATCAAAAGCTTGACCAGCGGATTCAACGGGAGATTAAGGCAAACGACCGCAAGCAGGTCGTGCATGCGCTGGCGTCCCTGCTTCCGAAAAAGCTGATGCCAATTGTGCTGGATTTAGCTGGGGTGGACAAGACAAAAACCGCCAATCAGATCACGAAGGCGGAGCGCCGAGCGATTGTCGATGCGCTGAAACGGCAGACCCTTCAGATCAGCGATTTCTTAGATATCAACACGGCAATCGTCACCTCCGGCGGCGTGAGCGTCAAAGAGATCGATCCCAAGACGATGGCGTCCAAACGGATCCGCCATCTGTATTTTGCGGGGGAAATGATCGATGTCGACGCGCTGACCGGCGGATTTAATATTCAAATTGCTGCGACGACGGGATTCGTGGCGGGAACAAGGAGTGAATAAAGTGCAAATTGCGATGGACGGACCTGCAGGCGCAGGAAAAAGTACAATTGCGAAACAAATAGCCAAGGCATTACACATCACCTATCTGGATACCGGGGCGATGTACCGCGCGATCACAAAGGGCGTGATCGACCACAAAATTGATTTTGCGGATCAAGAGGCCATTGCCCGGTACGCCGAGGGCGCAGTCATTGCATTCAGAGGGCAGCGGGTTTTTCTGGACGGTGAAGAAGTCACCGAAGCGATCCGCACGCCCGAGGTCAGCCAGCACACGAGCGATGTGGCGCCGATTCCAGCGGTGCGGAAAGTGCTCGTGCAGCAGCAGCGCAGAATAGCCGAAGGCACGGACGTCATCATGGACGGACGGGATATCGGCTCGGCGGTACTGCCCAACGCGGATTACAAATTTTATCTGGACGCGGCAGTGTCCGAAAGAGCGAAGCGCCGCTACGCTGAGTTAAAAGAAAAGGGCGGACTTGACGGGAAAACCATCGAGGATATCGAAGCCGACATTGCCAAACGGGATTACAACGACAGCCACAGGGCGGCCGATCCGCTGGTCTGCTGCGACGACGCCGTGCGCATCGACACGACGCACATGACGATTCCAGAGGTTGTGGCCTGTGTCATCGATCACGTCGAAGCCGGTAAGGCGAAATAACGGAGGGTGAGATGATTTATCGAATCGCACACGTTTTATTTAACATTGTCAATTTTTTCTGGCTTAATATCACCGTTGAAGGGGTGGAAAATGTGCCGAAGAACAGCCGGGCGGTGATTTGCCCAAATCACATGTACTGGTACGATCCGCTGCTCATTGACACGCTGCTCAAGCACCCGGTTAGGCCAGTCAATTTTATGGCAAAGGCGGAAATCTTTTCCAATAAATTCGTCAATTGGATACTCAAAGAGGTGCACGTTTTCCCAGTTGAACGCCACAAGGTGTCGATGACGACGCTGAGAACGGCGATGGGCATTTTAAACGACGACAAGCTTTTGGGGATCTTCCCCGAAGGGACGCGGGTCAAGCCGGGCCAAAAGGTCAAGCCGGCGGACGGCTTCATTTTCTTCGCGCTGAAGACCCATTCGCCGATTGTGCCGGTGCACATTCAAGGCAGCTACAAATTCCGCGGAAAAATCAAGGTGGTCTTCGGCAAACCCATCGAATTGACGGAATATTACGGCAAGCGTTTGACCGCAAAAGAAAACGAAGCCCTTGGGCAGCAGATTCTCGATCAAATCTACAGCCTGTGATGGATTTTATGGCTTGGTCTTAAAAAAATTAAGAAAAATAAAAAAAAAGATAGACAACGAGCATTTTATCAAATAAAATAATGGAGATAGTATATGAAGATCATTATAGCGGAGAAGGCTGGTTACTGTTTTGGGATTACCAACGCGATGAAGCTCGCAGATGATACACTGAAACAGAAAGACAATCAACCGATCTACTGTCTGGGCGATCTGTCTCACAACCGCCAGGAAATGAAACGCCTGGAACAACGGGGCATCATTAAGGTCGATCGAATTGAAGATATTCCAAAGGGAACTGTCATCATCCGGTCCCACGGTGTGAGTAAAGACGTCATTGATCAGGCGAAGGCCAAAAACTTAAAAATCGTCAATGCGACCTGTCCTTTTGTCGGGGCCATGCAGCACAAAGTGTATGACTACGACCGCAAGGGCTATCAGATCGTCATTGTCGGAGATGCCGCGCATCCGGAGGTCCAAGGGGCAGTCGGCTGGTGCGACGGACGGGCCATCGTGATCAATACGCCTGAAGAAGCGGAGGCTTTGCCTCACTTCGGGAAAATGTGTGTCGTGGCTCAGACAACAGCTATCGAATCGAAATTCAATGCCATCACATCGATTCTGCAGAAAAAAGCAGACGAATGTTTGATATTTAACACGATTTGTTCGGCGACCGCAGAACGCCAATCGGCTGCAGTTGAAACGGCAAAACGTGTGGAATATATGATTGTTGTGGGCGGCTACCACTCGTCAAATACGCGAAAGCTGTTTGAGGTCTGCAAGGCGCACTGCAGCAATACATGTCACATAGAGACAGCCGGAGAATTAAATCTCGCTGAGGTGAAAAAATACAACGTCATCGGTATAACAGCGGGAGCGTCCACGCCGGACTGGATCGTTAAGGAGGTAACGGAAAGAATGGAAGAAAACAAAACGGAAAACACACAAGTTCAGGATCAGGCAGTCGAAGAAACAGTTGATGAAAATGATTTTGCCGCAATGCTGGACCAGTCGCTGCAGGATAAGCCAATCCACAGAGGTTCAACAGTTGAAGGTGAAGTTATTGAGGTCACTGACGATGAAATCATCCTGAACATTAAATATAAAGCAGATGGTGTCATCAAAAAGAGTGATTATTCCTGGAAAGACGACATCGATCTGAAGGAAGAAGTCAAAAAGGGTGACATGATCAACGCAGTTGTCACCAACATGAACGACGACAACGGCGCAGTCAGACTGTCCAAGATTAAATACGACAATCAGAAGATTCAGCGTCAGCTCGAAGAAGCGTACAAAGACGAAACCGTCCTCGACGGCAAAATCAAGAGCGTTTCCGGCAGCGGCCTGATTGTCGATATCGGATTCACTGACATCTTTATGCCAGCTTCTCAGTACAGCGTCCGCTATATCAAGGATTTAAATACCCTGGTCGGCAAAGAAGTCCGCGGTAAAATCATTGACTACAACGCAAGACGCCGCCGTGCAATTTTCTCACAGCGTGTCATCCTCGAAAAGGAAATGAAAGAACGCCAGAAGGAACAGCGCGCAAGAAAAGAAGAACGCTACAACGAAATTCAGATGGACGATGTCGTAACCGGTAAGGTCAAGACGATCACCAACTTTGGGATCTTCATCGATTTAGACGGGATCGACGGATTTGTTCACCGCTCAGATTTAACCTGGTCTCGCGCTAACGAACCGAAGAACCTGGTCGAAAAGGGACAGGAAATCGAAGCGAAGGTCATCCAGAAGAATGACGAAGAAAAGAAGATCAAATTAAGCGTCAAGGCCCTTCAGCCAAAACCGTGGGATACCTTTGTCGAACAGTACAAAGAAGGGGACATTGTCGAAGTCAAAATCACCAATGTTCTGGATTTCGGTGCATTTGCTGAAATCATTCCAGGTGTTGAAGGCTTGATTCACATTTCTGAAATTTCTTACCGCCGTGTTGAATCAGTTGCATCTGAATTGACACCAGGCGACGTGGTCAAGGTGAAGATTATCGGCATCAACCGCGAAAAGGAAAAGATCAGCCTGAGTATCAAAGCAACTCAGAAAGCACCGGAACGTGCTCAGAGACGTCACCGCAAGAGCGGCGAAGGCTTCCAGGGCCGCCAAGGCGGACGCAAGCCGCGTAAACGTCAGCCGCAGCACAACACCACCGTATATGAAGACAACGCGAACTTCACATTGGGTGATTCCTTCGGCGATCTGCTGGGTAAACTTGATTTCGGCGACGCTGAAACTGAAGAAACCAAAGACGACGAAGAATAATTCACGTCATTTTGAGCTCCTATTTCAAATAGGGGCTCTTTTTTTGATTCTGAAACGCTGAACACGACGACGATTAAACGTTCTAATTTACGGTATTTCAGCCTGCGGATACTTTTCGGAGTATCTGCAGGCTTTTTCTATTGGCAGACCGCGAAAATGCGAGTATAATAAGAAAAACGTTATCATCAAAAGCGACGGCACAGCAGCATTGAAATAAGGAGAAGAAAATGTTAGCGAAAATATTCAGCTGCGGTCTTTTAGGGGTAGAGGGCGTGATCGTGACGGTGGAGGTGGATTTAAATTACGGTCTGCCGGGTTTCATTGTCGTCGGTCTGCCGGATGCGGGTGTCAAGGAATCCCGAGATCGGGTGTTCTCTGCGATTAAAAACAATGGGTACGCCTATCCGGACAAGAAAGTGACTGTCAATTTGGCGCCGGCTGATCTTAAAAAAGAAGGGCCGTCTTACGATCTGCCCATTGCCATCGGGCTGCTCGCGGCCTCCAATCAGCTGGAAGGGGATTTTTCGGACACGCTGTTTTTCGGCGAGCTGTCCCTCAATGGCGATCTGCGGCCGGTCCGGGGTGTGCTGCCGATGGTGCTGGCGGCCAAACGCGAGGGCTTTAAAAAGGTCGTGCTGCCTCAGGCGAATAAAACCGAGGGCGCAGTGGTGGATGGCATGGACATTCTGCCGGCCGATAACCTCAAGCAGGTGATCGATCACTTAAAGGGCAAGGCACCGATTGCGCCTTACCAGATTGACTCTCAGGCGCTGCTCAACGAGGGCCAGGCGTCGTACCGCGTCGATTTTTCGGAGATCAAGGGTCAGGACAACGCGAAACGCGCCCTCGAAATCGCGGCGGCAGGCGGCCACAATGTGTTAATGAGCGGCCCACCGGGCAGCGGGAAGAGCATGCTGGCCAAGGCTTTTCCGTCGATTCTGCCGGCGTTGACGTTAAGTGAGGCCCTCGAAATCACGAAGATCTATTCGATTGCGGGACTGCTAAAAGACAATATTATGACCCACCGGCCGTTCAGGTCACCCCACCACACGTTGTCCAATGTCGCCATTGTCGGCGGTGGGTCGGTGCCGAAACCGGGTGAAGTGTCGCTGGCGCACCTCGGCGTGCTGTTTCTCGACGAGCTGCCTGAATTTCAGAAGACGGCCCTCGAAGTGCTCAGACAGCCGATGGAAGATCACGAGGTGACGATTTCCAGAGTCAACGCGACGCTGACTTATCCAGCGTCCTTCATGCTGATCGCGAGCATGAATCCCTGCCCCTGCGGGTATTACGGCGATCCGACCCACAAATGCACGTGTACGAAGAACGAAATCAGGCGCTACAACAGCCGCATTTCCGGCCCGCTGCTGGACCGCATCGACATCAGAGTTGAGGTGCCGGCGGTGGACATCAAGGAGCTCGAGAGTCGGGCGCCTGGGGAATCCTCAAAGTGCATCCGCAAGCGGGTCAACCTAGCGCGGGAAATCCAAAATGAGCGCTTTCAAAACGACGAGGGGATTTACTTCAACGCGCAGCTGGAACCCCATCTCATTGACCGCTATTGCGTGTTGGACCGGGAAGGCCAGGATTTTATCGAGATGATTTACGACAAGCTCAAGCTCTCCGGGCGGGGCTACCACCGCATTTTAAAGCTGGCCCGAACGATCGCCGATTTGGACGGCGCGGAGCAGATCGGATTGATTCACCTGTCAGAGGCGACGTCCTACCGTTCAGGGCAGTAGCTTAGTGAAGGAGGACGGCATGGACAACGCGACGATTTACGATATTTGGCTTTCATCGATCACAAACGTGTCGAATATCAAGAAAAACACACTGCTGACGGTTTTTAAAACCGCGGAGCAGATTTATACGGCGTCCGCGTCAGATATTCGGGCGACGGGTTTACTTCGCGAAAAGGACATTCAAAAAATCGAGGATCAGAAAAGCTTGGCGCTGACGGAACGAGCCGTGCGATTTATCGAAAAAAATAAGATTGTCTGCATCCCGAAAAAAAGTCCCCATTATCCGAGGCGGCTTGAAAAAATATACAATCCGCCGGTGATGCTCTACGCGTTGGGAAACGTCGGGCTTACTGAACGGGATTTGACCATTGGCATGGTCGGGTCAAGAAAATCAAGCCCTGGAGCGATGAAAACGGCGCGGCAGTTCGGCAGGCGGTTTTCCGAAATAGGCATGACGGTGATTTCCGGCATGGCGGACGGGGTCGACAGCGCTGCGGCCGAGGGCGCCCTTGACGGCATCGGCTCGACGGTGGCCGTTTTCGGTTCCGGCATTGACGTCTGTTATCCGGCGGGCAACCGCGAACTTTACGAGCGCATCCGGGAGAAAGGGCTGCTATTGAGCGAGTTTTTCATCGGGCAGCCGCCGAAATCCGGACATTTTCCACTGCGCAACCGGATCATCGCGGGTCTCTCCGACGGTGTCGTCGTGGTCGAGGCGCGGCTTAAAAGTGGGGCGTTAATCACCGCGGATCACGCCCTCGAGCAGGGCAAGACGGTTTACGCGATGCCCCAGAGCATCGGGATAAAATCTGCGGAAGGCTCTAACCAGCTGCTCAAGGAAGGGGCCAAGCTTGTCACGGAGCCGAAGGATGTGCTCGAGGATTTTGTCGAGTTAAAGGCTGTTAAAAAAACAAAGCCTGCGCCGTCTGAGGACCCTCAGAAATCGGCGCAGGCTGAAAAACAATTGTCGTTATCGGAAGACGAAAAAGCGGTATTAGACGCAGTAATAAAGGGCGTAGATACCGTTGACGGGCTGGTCCAGAGACTGGACACGCCCATCGCGAAGCTCAACGCGGTGTTAATGATGATGGAGCTCAAACACCTCGTGAAGGTTTCCTACGGCCAAATTACACTTTTAATTTAATATTTTTATTGCTGGCCGTTCTGTGCTTCTAAGATGGCGTCGAGGATGCAGTGGGCCACCTGGGACTTCGGCATCAGCGGCAGGGCAACGTTGCCGTTTTTGGTGATCAGGGTGACCACGTTGGTGTCGCCCTGAAAACCAGCGCCGCTCACCCGCAGATTGTTGGCGACGACCATGTCGATTTTTTTCTTTTCCAGCTTTTTCCGGCTGTTTTCAATTAAATTTTCCGTTTCCATCGAAAAGCCGCAGATAAACTGGTGGGCCTTTTTGATTTCGCCCAAACGCTTTAAAATATCGGTCGTGCGCTTTAATTCAATGGCTGGGACGCCCTTGTCTTTTTTAATTTTTTCGGCAGCCATCGTTTTTGGCGTGTAGTCGGCGACCGCAGCGGCTTTGATAATGACGTCTTGTTCCGGTGCGGCGGAGAGCACGGCCTCAGCCATGTCCTCGGCAGACTGAATGGAAACAAAATTGACAAAGGGCACGGGCTTTAAGGACGTCGGCCCAGAAACAAGGGTGACCTCCGCGCCGCGCAGCATCGCGTCGTAGGCGATGGCGTAGCCCATTTTTCCGCTGGAATGGTTGGTGATGTAGCGCACCGGGTCGATGGCTTCATGAGTCGGACCGGCGGTGATTAAAATCTTTTTCCCAGTCAAATCCTTTTCGTAGGCGATTTCGTGGTAGATATAATCCAAAAGCACGTCAGGCTGCGGGAGCTTGCCGGCACCGTTGTCCTTGCAGGCGAGAATACCGGAATCCGGCGTAATGACGTGCCAGCCGTAGTCCTTCAGAACACTGAGGTTGTGCTGGACGATCGGGTTGTTGTACATCGCGGTATTCATCGCCGGCGCGATATATTTGGGACAGGTACAAGCCAGAGCGGTTGTGGTCAGCATGTCGTCGGCGAGGCCGTAGGCCAGTTTCGCGATGATGTCGGCGGTAGCCGGTGCGATGAATAGAATATCCGCCTTTTTGGCCAGCGCGACGTGTGCGACGTTATATTGAATTGTCTTATCAAAAGTATCTGTGATACAATTATTTCCAGTCAGCGTGGAAAAGGTCATCGGCTGGATGATTTCGGTGGCGTTCGGCGTCATGATGACATGAACGTCACATTTCTGTTTAGCCAGGGCCGACGCGACATCGGCCATTTTGTAGGCGGCGATGCTCGCAGAAACGCCGAGAATCACCGTACGATTTTCTAAATTCATGTTGCCCTTTCTCCAATATTTTGGCATTATTCATTTTTCAGTATTATAGCAAAAAGGCGGGGCGTATACAAGATTGGCACGGTGAATCCGCATTGAGAGGAGGTTTTGGGCATGTACACATTAATACGCAGCAGCCGAAAAACCATCGCGCTGAAGGTTTTGAAGGACGGCACGCTGCAGGTCAAGGCACCTCGGCAGGTCAGTCAGAGCGAAATCGAGCGTTTTATAGAAGAAAAATCAGATTGGATTGCGAAACGGACCGCACAGATCAAATCAGCCGAAGATTTTGAAATTTCAGACGGTTCTTGGCTTCGGGTGCTCGGTGTCGATATTCCGGTTTTGGCTGTGCCGGACGGCCGGTTTGAATTTAAACGCGCCGTGAAGCTGGACCATTCTGTCATTACGATTCCATCCGGCGCCGATCCCAAAACCGTTAAGCGGGGGATCGTCAACATTTATAGGAAGCTGGCAGAGGACATCATTCTTCAGCGGGTTGCCTGGTATGAGGCGGTGATGGATCTGCATCCAACCAAGGTCCGGATCAATAACGCGGCCAGCCGGTGGGGCTCCTGCTCGTCAAAGAAGAGCATCAATTTTTCATGGCGGCTGGTTATGGCGGACGGCAAGGCCATAGATTCTGTCGTGATTCACGAGCTGGCGCACATTAAGTATATGAACCACTCGAAGGCATTTTGGAACCTGGTCGAACAATATTGTCCTGATTACAGAATACAGCGGAAAAAACTCAATCGACTGTCTGAAAAATTGATGGCCGAAAATTGGGATGTGTAAAAAAAACATGAAAATGACAAATTCAATTTGCATTTTTACTCATCCTATCATATAATACCTTGTATACACGATGAAAATATTACAAGAAAAGCCGATTGTGCCTCTGTTTTTTCGAAAAATAACCGAAACTAAACAGAAATCGCTCGGTTGTAATGAAAATTCTTGAAAATATAACGTGTATTTTTATGTATGTGATTAAATAAATATAAATCTGAAAGGAAGACTTATGTACGATTGTGATTTATCTTTTTTGGGATTAGACGGAAAAAAAGCACTCGTGAATGCGAAAGCATCAGTGTTGACGGAAAAGGCACTCTCCCGCGGTGAAGGGCATTTGTCCGATACCGGCGCCATCGTCGTCAACACTGGCAAATACACTGGGCGTTCGCCTAAGGACCGTTTCATCGTCGACGATGAAGTCAGCCACGATAAGGTTGCCTGGGGTCCTATTAACATGCCCTTTGACGAAGATAAATTTGAAGCTTTATACAAAAAGATGACGGCTTACGTCGGCACCTTGGATGAAGTTTACGTCTTTAATGGATACGCCGGCGCTGACAAGGATTATCAGCTGCCGATTCGCGTCGTGAATCAGTACGCGAGCCAGAACCTTTTTGTTGAAAATTTGTTCATCGAACCGAAGGACGATGAAGAATCTAAAGCCATCGATCCGCAGTTTACCGTGATCGCGGTTCCAGGATTTCATTGTGATCCGGCGGTTGACGGCACCCACAGCGAAGCGGCGATCATCATCAGCTTCAAAAAGCGCGTCGTTTTGATCGCGGGCTCCCGCTACTGCGGAGAAATCAAAAAATCGATTTTCTCTGTCATGAATTTCCTGCTGCCGCAGAAGGATGTTTTGACCATGCACTGTTCGGCCAATATGGACGACGACGGCCGGACCGCATTGTTCTTCGGCCTTTCCGGTACGGGCAAAACGACGCTGTCCGCCAATCCTGAACGCGGTCTGATCGGCGATGACGAACACGGCTGGAGCGACAATGGCATTTTCAACTTTGAAGGCGGATGCTTTGCAAAATGTATCGACCTCGAAGAAGAAAGTGAACCTGAAATCTATCACGCCATCCGTTTTGGTACAGTCGTCGAAAACGTTGTGCTGGACGAAAACGGCAAACCGGATTACAGCGACGACAAATACACACAGAACACCCGTGCGGGCTATCAGCTCAGCTATATTCCAAACGCGGTGATTCCGAGTATCGGCGGCCATCCGAACACGATCATTTTCTTGACAGCTGACGCCTTTGGGGTTTTGCCTCCGGTCGCAAAACTCAACAAATATCAGGCGATGTTCCACTTCGTTTCTGGCTATACCAGCAAACTCGCTGGAACGGAACGCGGCGTCACTGAACCGCAGACGACATTCTCCACCTGCTTCGGCGAACCCTTTATGCCATTGCCGGCATCCCGTTACGCTGAACTTTTAGGCGAAAAAATCGATAAATATCACTGCAATGTTTACTTGGTCAATACTGGCTGGTCCGGCGGCCCTTACGGCGTTGGCAGCCGTTTCAAGCTGAAATACACCCGCGCGATCGTTTCCGCAGCGACGGCAGGGAAGCTGGAAGACATTCCGACGGTTCACGACGATTTGTTTAATATCGAAATTCCGACGAGCTGCCCGGGCGTGCCTTCAGAACTTTTGATGCCGAAGAACACATGGGAAGACAAGGAAGCCTACGACAAGACCGCCAAGGATTTGGCTGCTCATTTCGTCGAAAACTTCAAGAAATACGACACCATGCCGCAGGAAATCATCGACGCAGGTCCGAATGTCAAGTAATTGAATCGCTTTTTCCAAAGGCCGGATATCCCCAGACGGGGTTGTCCGGTCTTTTTCTTTAAATAAAACTGAAGCGCCTTGACAATCAGAATCAGAATGTTTATACTAACATCGAAATTTAGGTAAAACCAAACTAATTTTTGAGATGGTTCGATGTTTGATAGGAGCGAGTATGGCATGTAGAAGGCAAGATTTAATTCAGGCATTGGGTCATTTAATGACACTGGGAACCCATTGCAACGACGCGGTGAAGGATGAGTGTCGGACGATGCTCACGCAGCGCCAAGTCGAGTGCCTGCACATTATTGATGAGCGTCAGAACATTACTTTTTCTGATTTGGCGCATACTTTTAGTTTATCGAAACCGACCATCACGGAAATGATCGACAAATTGTCGGATCAAGGCTGTGTGGTCAGGGAGAAAAGCCAGCAGGACAGGCGGGTCTCTTACATCCGGCTGACCGAAAAGGGTGAAGCAGCCGCGCGCTGCGAACAACGCGGAAAAATGCAGCTGATTTATCATATTGAAGCCAGCCTGACGGACGATGAGATCGATCTGCTGATTTCACTGCTGCAAAAAGTGCATTAACATAAAACAGGAGGCGATTATATGGCCACAGAAGGAAAAATCCCAATGAAAGCACCGGTTATTCCAATTACGGAGACCGTTATATTTCCGGGTATCAAGAACCGGATTTATGTCAATGAAACCATTGGCAACAACATTAAACAGTACATGGGTGATGCGAACACGCTGGCTGTCGGCTTGACGACAAAGGGCAACATTCCCTACGAAGAATTAAACGACTCGTCTTTTTACCGCATCGGCGTGCTTTTTCAATTCAACCGCATTGAAGAAGCGAATAACGGCGGTTACGTCATCGAAATCTTTACGCTTAGACGCGTTGAAGTTTTAAGCGTTGCCGACACACCGGATCATCAGCTGATCGCGGAATACGAAGAATATCCCGAATGGGAAGACATGACCGAAGCCGACGACGAAGAAATGACGGCTTACATTAAAAATCTGTGCAGCGAATTTTCTGAAAACTTCAAAGGCGCAGATTATTTTATGAAGGTGTTGAACCGTCAGCAGCACGTCCAGCAGATCATGGGCTACCTGGTGCCGATGATGAGCATGTCCATTCCGGAAAAGCAGGCGCTTTTGGAAATCAACTCTCAGAAACGCCGCGCGCTCAAATTCATCGACTACTTGATTAAAGAAAAGGATTCCGTACACCTGCAGCTGGAAATCAGCAAGAAGTACGCCAGAGAAAAGGATAAGAACTACCGCAACGCCATGCTCAGAGAACAGCTTCACAATATTGAAGCAGAGCTTGGAGAAGACGACGGCGACGAATCCCAGAGCTACCGTGAACGGGTTGAAGCGTCCGACATGCCGGAAGACGTCAAAAAAGTCGCGATGCGGGAAGTGAAAAAACTCGAAGCGGTGCCGCAGGGATCCTCAGAAATGTCGATCATCATGAACTACCTCGATCTGCTTCTGGATCTGCCGTGGACCTGTGAACCGCAGCAGATCGATATCGAAGAAGCTAAGCGCGTCCTCGACGAAGACCACTACGGCCTCGAAAAGGTCAAGGAACGAATCATCGAACATTTGGCCGTCATGAAAATGAAAAACGACAACCAGGGGACCATTTTACTCCTTGTCGGTCCTCCGGGAACTGGGAAGACGAGTCTTGGCCGATCCATTGCGAGAGCTCTCGGCCGCGAATACGTCCGCGCCAGCCTCGGCGGCGTTCGAGACGAATCTGAAATTAGAGGGCACCGCCGGACTTATATCGGCGCACTGCCAGGCCGCATCATTAAAGGCATCCGAGACGCCAAAACGATGAACCCGGTTTTCGTCCTCGACGAAATCGACAAGCTCGGTATTTCCGCTCAGGGCGATCCGTCAGCGGCTCTGCTCGAAGTGCTCGACCCGGAACAGAACAATACCTTCTCCGATCACTATCTGGAAGTGCCCTATGACCTGTCCAATGTCTTCTTTATCTGCACGGCTAACGACGCCTCCCGCATTCCGGGGCCATTGCTTGACCGGGCTGAAATCATTGAGCTTTCGTCCTACACTAATACGGAAAAGCTGCATATCGCACAGGAACATTTGGTTGCAAAGGTCATCGAAGAAAACGGCCTGAAACCGGAACAGTTGAGCATTTCAAAGGAAGCGATCAGCCGCATCATTGAAGATTACACGGCAGAAGCCGGCGTCAGAGGGCTGACCAAACAGCTCGCGAAAATCGCTCGGATGACCGCTGAAAAAATCGTCACTGGTAGCGCTGAAAGCGTTTCGATCGATGCCGACGACGTCGAAAAGTGGCTCGGGCGCAAAAAACGTTATCACGAAAAGGTCAGAGCGCACAACGCGCCAGGCGTTGTGACGGGGATGGCCTGGACGGCGGTCGGCGGGGAAATCCTGTTCACCGAAGCGACGTTCATGCCGGGGTCCGGACGCTTGATCATGACGGGCCAGCTCGGCGACGTCATGAAGGAATCGGCGACCATCGCGATGAGCTTGATCCGCTCGCGTTTCAGCGAAGAAGCGACGGGATTCGATTATTCGAAATTTGACACCCACATTCACGTGCCGGAAGGCGCGACGCCGAAGGATGGACCGAGTGCCGGTGTGACAATCACCACCGCGCTGGCATCCTTGATTCTCGGCAAATCTGTGGACAGCCATCTGTCGATGACCGGCGAAATCACGTTGTCCGGCAATGTGCTTCCTGTGGGCGGCATCAAGGAAAAGGTCATCGCGGCGCAGCGCGCGGGCGTAAAGAAAATCATCCTGCCCCTTGAAAACAAGGAAGATCTCGAAGATGTGCCGAAGAAAGTCACCGACGAGCTGACCTTTGTCTACGCGGAAACGATCGACGATGTGCTGAAGGAAGCCCTCGGTGTCGAAATGCCGAAATACCAGATTCACACCAATATTCAGTTGGACCCACAGAAAAAAGAACAGACAGACTTATCAGTTATTCTCTAATTTGGTTTGATCTAAATACAAAAGGGATTCGGTTAATCGCCGAATCCCAATTTTTTTGAAATGCCCTTGCATTTTGCAAAAGGTTTTGATACCATAAGAAAAGTAATTTTTGCGCTCGTAGCTCAGGTGGATAGAGCAATGGTCTCCGAAGCCATGTGTCGGCCGTTCGAATCGGCTCGAGCGCACCATTTAAAAAGATAAGCCGTTTGATAGATAAAATTATCAAACGGCTTTTTTGTGTAAATTTTTAGGTATATTGGACGTTTTGCGCTTCAGGTGAAAATTGGCGGTCCAGCTGCGATTCGATCGCGGAGAGATCAGCCTTGATCCCGGAAAGGGGCAGGTGGGCGTAAGGATCGCCTTTGGCGAGCAGGGCGTAGCATTTTTCCTTGGCTGTGTTTAAATCGTGCATCGCGGCGAGTAAATCGGGAGGGCAGCCGATGCCGAGGAAGCGGCAGTGCCCGATGCGGGAGACGATATTGGGGTAGTCGGGGCTGTCGGGGGTGACGTGTGACAGCGCCTGCCTGTAATAATGAATCGCCTTTTCGCTGTTTTGTTTAACGTAACGGCCGTCCCGGTACATGTCACCGAGCTTGTACAGCGCGCAGTGGTCGCCGTTTTCTGCGGCTAGGCTGAATGCGTGAAAGGCCTTTTCGTAATCGACCGGGATGTTACGCCCGTAATAATGGCAGTAGCCGAGGTAGAGGCGACCGCCGTCCTCGCCTTGGTCGGCGGCGCGTTCGAACCATTTACGGGCCGTCGTGTAATCCTGATCGACGGTAAAGCCCTCGTAGTAGAGCCGCCCCGCGAGATACATGGCCTGGGCGCTGTCGGCCTCTGCTGCGGCCAAAATATCGCTTTTCAGCGCTTCCTTTTCATTTTGACTCATTGTTCTCCGGTCACAGCTTTCAAAGCGCGATTTAAGGGATTCTGGCATATTTATTCCCCGATAATCTTGATCAGG
Organism: uncultured Pseudoramibacter sp.; assembly: GCF_903789625.1. Lineage (NCBI taxonomy): Bacteria > Bacillati > Bacillota > Clostridia > Eubacteriales > Eubacteriaceae > Pseudoramibacter > uncultured Pseudoramibacter sp. The sequence goes on from NZ_CAIFFF010000007.1 coordinate 55,119, forward strand.
GCGTGTTTGTCCCGTTTGCCGTCAAATTCGAAGTAGAAAATCTGTTCCCAGGTGCCGAAGTCGAGACGGCCGTCTGTCACGGCGACGACGACCTCCCGCCCCATGATGGTCCGTTTCAGGTGGGCGTCGCCGTTGTCTTCAAAGCCGTTGTGGTGGTAGCGGCTGTAGGGCTTTTCCGGCGCTAATTTTTCTAGCCAGTTTTCAAAATCCTGATGAAGCCCCGGTTCGTCGTCGTTGATGAAGACGCTGGAGGTGATGTTCATCGCGTTGACAAGGATCAAGCCTTCCTTGATGCCGCTTTCTTCGAGGGCTTCCTCGACGTCCGGCGTGATGTTGACCAGCCCTCTACGGGTATTAAAATGAAAATGTAATTCTTTGCGGTAGGATTTCATTATTACGCTCCTTATTTTTATTAAATTATTCAACTCTCTGCATTATAACACAGGACGTAAAGCGGTTCACGGCACTGCATTGCCCAAAAAAAAGCCCTGTGTTATGATAATTTAAAATAAGATACGGTAACGATCAAAATTTAAATAAGTAAAAGGAAAACAGATGCGCAAAGAAGAAGAAATTCAACGGATGCTGGCGGGAAAATTGTTTTCGCCGGCAGGTCTAGGCAGAGACGAGTGGAAGCGGGTTCACGCGGCTCAAAAGGCCTTTAACGATGCTGACGATTCAACGCTTAGGGATGACTGCCAGGCGATGACGGCACTAAAAAAATGCTTTGGGGCGGCGCCGGACGACTTAAAGCTTACGCCGCCGGTGTATTTCGATCAGGGCGTTCACGTGTTTTTCGGCGAGCATTTTTACGCGAACACGGATTTGACAATTTTGGATGAAAATGAAGTCCGCTTCGGGGATCACGTCATGCTCGGGCCCCACGTCAGCATCTACGCGGTGAGTCACCCAATCGATCCGGAAATTCGCGGCACCGATTTGGAAATTTCAGCGCCGGTCACCATCGGCGACAACGTTTGGATCGGCGGCAATGTGGTCATCAACTGCGGCGTCACCATTGGCGAGGGCAGTGTGATCGGCTCTGGCTCAGTCGTCACCCACGCGATACCGGCCCGCGTCGTCGCGGCCGGCAATCCCTGTCGGGTGATCCGGGAAATCGGCGAAGCCGATCGAAAACTCTGGGAGGCTGAATATGAAGACTACCGGCGGCAATTTAAAGCGTCATCTGAAAAACACGATAGATGAGGCGGATATGGACGCGATGATCCAGCAGATGATGGATCAGGCGCAGAAAAAATACGATGAACTGAAAATATTAAATGTCATGGTGCTCGGGAAGACCGGCGTGGGCAAGAGTACGTTAATCAACAATATGTTCAGCGCGCATTTAGCCGAGACCGGTGTGGGCAAACCGGTCACGAAAGAAATTCAAAAATTCGAAAAGCCGGGGCTTCCGCTGGCCATTTACGACACGCCGGGGCTGGAGCTCGACGGCAGCAACGCGCTAGAGCAGCTGCTCGAGGATGTGACGGCGATTATCAAATCGGGCAGAAAGAGCGGCGACGTCAATCAAATGGTCCACTGTTTGTGGTACTGCATCTCTACGCCGTCCCATCGTTTTGAAAGCGCAGAGATCGAATTTCTGCGGCGCGTTTCAGCTCAATCCGGGACCGGGATTCCGGTGATCGTCGTGTTGACTCAGTCCTATTCCAAGCGTGATGCAGAGACGATGCGGGAGACCGTCGAGGCAGAGAAGCTGGGCGTCGTCGACGTGGTGCCGGTGCTGGCAGAGCCCTTTGTGATCGATGAGGCGTTTCCAGCCATTCTGCCTTATGGGCTCGATTCGCTGGCGGAGGTGACCTATCGGGTCATCCCGGAGGAGGTTCGGGAGGCTTTCGTCGTGGTGGGAAAGGATCTGGCACTCAAGAAGAAGCGGGCGCGCCGTCTCGTGGCGACGGCATCGGCGACAGCGGCAGGCATCGGCGCGGTGCCCATTCCCGGGCAGGATGCGGCGATTTTGATCCCGGAGCAGATTTCGATGCTGGCAGGTATCACGGTGATCTACGGCATGGATTTTCACAAGTCAGACGTGATTGCCGTCATCGGACCGCTTCTGGCGACGATCACTGGCCGGACGATCGTGGCGGAGCTGCCGAAGCTCATTCCGGGAGCGGGGACAGCCGCAGGCAGCGTCATTTCCGCGGCAACCGCAGCCTCGCTGACCTCAGCCCTTGGCGAAACCACCATCATCATTTTAGAAAAAATGGCAAAGGGTGAAATCCATCCCGAAGATTTGAAAAATAAGAAGGGCGTTAAAGCGATCAAAAAAATTTTTTTCGATCAGCTCAAGCAGTTCAAGCGCTAAATTAAAAACCCAATGAAAAGCAAATTTTCATTGGGTTTTTGCGATTTACGGATTGGGAAAGAGTTTGCCGAAAATCCAGTGGGTCAGCGGCGCGGCGAAGAACATATTCCAGAAAAACGCCATCGGCAGGTTCTTGATCACGGTGCCGACCCAGATCGCCGGCAGATTAATCGGGTTGGCGTGGGCGAGGATCAGATTAAATAAAATCGAAGCGATGAGACTCATCGTCGGGCACATGATCGAGACCGTACCGGCCTGGCGCATGATGCGGCAGAAATACGGGTTGTCCTTGGCAGGATCCGTATGCCGTTTGGCGAAGGCGGCGCCGATGCGATTGCCCCAAAGGCTCGAGGTAATGAAGACGAAGGCGCCCATGTAAGAGGCTTCAATGGCGGCATCAACAAAGACGTGGTTGGTCATCGTGCTGAAGCCGCCGACATTAAGATTAAAACCTTGTTTAATGGCGACGTTGTACACCTCCATGCCGTAGGCCATGATATACGACATCAATAATCCGAAAACGATCCCTTGTTTTTTTGTTCTTTGCATTAAAAATACAGTCCTTTCAATTTAATAAAAATCAACAGCAAACAGTTAATTGAGTGCGGCTTTCGGCTCACTTTGGCCGATGGGCGCGACGCGGTGCGATACGGTCCGCTTGAGTAAAAGCAGCGCTACGACGGCAGCGGTGGCTTCGGCAATCGGGAACGCCCAAAAGACAGCGGTCGTCGGCAGAGACAGGCGGCTGAAAATCCACGCCAGCGGCAGCGGGATGACGAGCAGCCTTAATAATGAGACAATCAGGGAGGAATTGCCAGCTTCCAACCCTTGGAAGACGCCCTGCAGCGCGATGCTGACGCCGGCGAAAACAAAGCCGATGCTGATGATGTGCATGGCGCTGACACAGAGAGATTCAGTTACCTGGGTCAAGCCGAAGATCTGTGCGAGGGGATGGGCGAAAATCTGCAGAATGGCCGTCCCGATGAGCATGACGACGACGGTGTCAATTAATCCCCAGCGGATGCACTGCACAATGCGCTTTTTCAAACGCGCCCCGTAATTGTAGGCGGTCAGCGGCGTGATTGCGTCCCGCAGGCCAAATCCAGCGAAGAAAACAAATTGCTGGATTTTGTAGAAGATGCCGTAGGCCGTGACGATCTGCTGAGAAATCGTGCCAAAGATGATGTTGATCCCGTAGGTCATAAAGCTCATCAGCGCCTGCATGACGATGGCGGAAAAGCCGATCTGATAAATGCCGCGGATGGTTTTGACACGGGGCTTCAAGAATTTAATCCCCATTTTAATTTCCCGGTTCTTCGTCAGCTGGAAGACGAAGGCCAGCGCAAGAGAGATAATTTGGCCGATGATCGTCGCGTACGCTGCGCCGGCGATGCCCATGGCCGGGCAGCCGAGCAGACCGTAAATCATAATCGGGTCAAGCACAATGTTGGTCAACGCGCCGGTGATCTGCGCCGTTGTGGACAGGACGGTTTTGCCCGTCGACTGCAGCAGCTTTTCAAAAATGCCGTAGAGGACGTTGCCGAAGCAGAACAGGGTGCAGATTTTTAGGTAGCGGGTGCCCATGTTCAACACGACAGGGTCGGAGGTCTGGGTTCTCAGGTAGGCGTGGGAACCGAAGAAGCCGAAAACCATAAAAACGGCCGTAATGACGATGCCGAGGAAGATGCCGTTGCCCGCCGTCCGCGAGACTCCCTTTTCGTTCTTCTGCCCCAGCTGGCGCGAAAGCATGGCGCCGACGCCGACACCGGTACCGATGCCAAAGGCGACGATCAGCATTTGAACAGGGAAGGCGAGGGTCAAGGCGTTGACGGCGAGCTCTCCAGCGTGGACCACACCGCCGCTGTCAGGCATTCTCGCGACAAACATGCTGTCGACGATGTTGTACATCGCTTGCAGTACCATCGACAAAATAATCGGAAGTCCCATCGACAGCATTAGCCTGTCGATGCGTTCAGTGCCCATTTTATTCTCTTTCATAGCGGTTACCTTCTTTCTTTGATTTCATTTTGTAATAAAAAAGAGCAAAATAAAAAAGCAGACAACACGGAGTTGTCTGCCAACGGAGTTACGTCTACCAGCGATTGATTATGATGTTCTTACGTTATTTTATCTAATTGAATGCGTTTGTGCAAATGAATTTTTTGCAAAGTCTGAAACAAAATTTGAGGTGGTTGTTTGAAAATTTAAAATCAGATATAATGAAATAGAATCAATATTTGATGGAATGGATACACAATGGAAGATAAAAATAAAATTAAAAAAATGCCGAAGGGCGTCTTGGTCGGCGAGAGTATTTTCGATATCGCCTATTTGTTGTTTGCTTTTATTACGTCGGGGATCTTCTTTTCCCACGGCGCGGACCCAGTTTTTTTCTGGTACGGTTGGCTGACTTTCATTTTGGGAGCCGGCGACGCCTTCCACTTGGTGCCCCGGGTGGTGCATCATTTAAGAGGAGACAGCGAACGGGGGCAGTGGTGGCTAAATTTGGGTCTGATCGTCTCGTCTCTGACGATGACCGTGTTTTACATCATTTTGGTGAGAATTTGGACCTTACTGTTTGACCCCACCTCGATTTCTTCGGTCTTTATGCTGCTCGTCGCGATGTTTTCCTTTATTCGTTTGGCGCTTTGCGTGTTTCCTCAAAATAAATGGTTTGCCGGCGGCGACATAAAATGGAGCTTCGCGCGGAATTTGGCCTTTTTAGTCCTAGGTGGTCTTGTCGCGTTTCTGTACGCGTCGATCGGCAATACCGGTGGCTACGGCTTGTGGAAAATGGCCGTGGCGATCGTGATCAGCTTTGCCTGCTATCTGCCGGTCACGATCTGGGCGAAAACCAAACCAGCTGTAGGGATGCTGATGATTCCCAAGACCCTCGCGTATATTTGGATGATCGCGATGGGGCTGGCGCTGCTGAACGTCTGAAATTTTAGACTGTTTCTGCGGCAACGCTTGTCTGCTGTATAAAACTTTGATATAATAAAATGTAATCAAATAACAAAGGGAGCTGTAAAAGGCTGAGAGGAAACGCGAGTTTCGACCTTGAACCTGATTTGGATAATGCCAACGGAGGGAAATACGTGTGTCAATTGGCAGTCCCAAAGGGCTGCTTTTTTTATGAAAAGGAGATGAGGTTTTGGTACAGATTAATGGAGAAGCTGTAAATGCGGCGGGCAAAACGATCGGCGCGTATTTAAAGGACGTTGGGATCGATCCTCAGCGCGTTGCGGTTGAGTACAATGGCAAAATTTTAAGCAAGGATGCGTACGACACGACGCAGATGTCGGACGACGACGTCGTCGAAATCGTAAACTTTGTGGGCGGCGGCTGCTAGAGCGGCAGCTGCATAATGGATTAACAGGAATTGCTGAAAGGGAGAAAAACAATGGAAAAAGATCAACTGGTGATTGGCGGTCACGCCTTTGATTCGCGTTTTATTCTGGGTTCCGGGAAATATTCTTTTGAGCTCATTGACGCGGCGGTGAAACACGCCGGCGCGCAGATTGTGACCTGTGCGATCCGTCGAACCAAGCCCGGCGAACAAAACATCATGGACTACATTCCAAAGGATGTTACGCTTCTGCCGAACACTTCCGGCTCAAGAACCGCGGAAGACGCCATCCGCATCGCGCACATGGCCCGTGAACTGGGCTGCGGCGATTTCGTTAAATTGGAAGTCATTCCGGACACAAAATACCTGCTGCCGGACAACGCGATGACCATTGAAGCGACAAAGGTGCTGGCCAAGGAAGGCTTCATTGTCATGCCGTATATGTTTCCGGATCTGAATGCGGCCAAGGCATTGGCCGACGCCGGCGCTGCGGCGATCATGCCGCTGGGCGCGCCGATCGGCTCCAATCGGGGGCTGGCCAGCAAGGCGTTCATCCAAATTCTCATCGACGAAATCGACCTGCCGATCATCGTCGACGCGGGCATCGGCAGACCGTCTCAGGCCTGTGAAGCGATGGAAATGGGCGCGGACGCAATTATGGCCAACACCGCCCTTGCCACAGCTGGAGATATTCCGATGATGGCTTCGGCCTTTAAATCCGCGATTGAAGCGGGGCGCAAGGCTTACCACGCGGGACTGGGCCGTGTGTTAGTGCGCGGCGGCGCACCGTCGGACCCGACGACGGGAACCCTGCATGACTGATTTTAAAATCATCTGCATCACCAACCGGCATTTTTTTGACGAGACGGCTGATTTTTTGACCCACATCGACCGGCTGGCAGCAGCCCGGCCGGACCTGATCATCCTCAGAGAAAAGGATCTGCCTGTTCAGGCCTACACCGAGCTGGCCAAACGCGTTATTGACATCTGCGAAAGGCACGGCGTCGTCTGTGCCCTTCACACCTATGTCGCAGCAGCGATTGCACTGAAGGTAGAGGCTTTTCACGCGCCGATGCCCATGCTCGACGCGATGACGGACACGGAGAAACACAGCTTTAGACAGCTCGGCGCGTCGACCCACAGCGTCGAGCAGGCACGGGCCGCTGAAGCTGCGGGCTGTACCTACATCACGGCGAGCCACATTTACGACACCGACTGTAAAAAAGGGCTGCCGGGGCGGGGACTCAAATTTTTAGAGGACGTCACGAGACGGACCGCCATCCCGGTTTACGCTTTGGGCGGCATCGATGCCAGTAAGCTCGCTGAAGTTCGGCGCGCCGGCGCAGACGGCGCCTGTGTGATGAGCGGGGCGATGACCTGCGCAGATCCGGCGCGTTATATCGCCAGTCTGCGCCAGTTTTCCAAATAATGTTTGGACACCTTGTATTTGACAGGCAGGTCTGATAAGATGTGTCACGGATGATATGAAAAGTTTCAATAGAAAAATTTCAATGATAGAAGAGCCTGAAAATCAGGCTCTTTTTTAATGCGAAGGAGGCATTCTTTTGGCTAATCAGCAGTCTTTGAAGAAAAAGCAGCGGCAGATGATTTCCGAAAGCTTTCGGCTTGGGGCGCTGCTCGCGTCAGTCGGTGGGTTTTTAGACGCTTACAGCTACGTGACCCGGGGACAGGTCTTCGCTACTGCGGAAACGGGCAACATTGTCCTGATGAGTCTCAATTTATCCAAGGGTGATTTTCGCATGGCGCTGCATTACCTGCTGCCAATCTGCGTTTACGCTCTCGGCATTCTCGTGGTAAAGAACGTCGCGGAGAACGCGAATCAGCACCATTTAATCGTCATTCATTGGCGTCAGATCATCATTTTCTGCGAAGCCTGCGTGCTGATGTGCGTGACCTTTATTCCACAGACACCGCGGATGAATCTGCTGGCCAACGTGCTGATCGCCTTCGTTTCGTCGATGCAGGTGCAGAGCTTCAGAAAGCTCAAAGGCTTGGGCTTTGCGACGACGATGTGTACCGGCAATCTCCGCTCGGCGATGGACCGGCTGCACTGCGCCTTTCGAGACAAAAGCCGGGAAGAGTTAATCAACGGGCTGCGCTACCTTGGGATTATCTTTTCGTTTATTGTTGGTGTCTTCATTTCTTATCGTCTGACGCGGCGCTGGGGCATCCACGCGATGCCGGCTGCGGTCTGCGTGCTGGTGGTGGTCTTCGTTCTGCTTGTCCGCGAACCGCGGGAATTTGAATAACAGGTAAACTCTGGATTAAATCGAAATTTACAATAAAAAAGCATTATTTAACCCGTGTTTTTGTTATAATAGGGGCGGTTAATACGCATAGAACAACCGCGGAGGCGAAACATGGAAGACAAACAGTACGAAGAATTACTTAAAAAAATAAAAGCCCGACAGCCGCTCAATACGGAAATCCTCGATGAGGTCATGCATTCGGCTGACATCGTCTCTGTGCTGGATGAGGATGAGATTACAGACGAAGACCTGAAATGGTTTTTCAGCGCGAACAATAAGGAATTTTTGGCCGATGTCCTTGAGGATGCAGATGACGAGCTGCAGTCCCGCGTGGTGCATCAGCTGGATTACGCCGACATCATCAAAATTTTCTCTTACATGCCGAAGGACGAAATCGCCGATATTTTAGGCGATCTACCCATCGGCCAGCGCAAACAGCTGCTCAACATGATGAAGGCCAGCGACAGCCGCGAATTGCGCGTGCTGCTGGGGTACCGCGACGATACGGCCGGCGGCCTGATGACCACCGAGTACATCGCTTTGTATCAGGATTTGACGATGTATCAGGCGCTAGCTAAGATCCGGGAAATTGCCCCGAAGACAGAGGTCATCAGTACAATTTTTGTATTAAACCGATCCCGCCAGCTTGTTGGCTGGGCCGATCTCCGGGATATTTTGTCGGCAGATCCGGGCCTGACGATCGGAGATATTATGGATTCCCACGTCATTACCGTCGATCCGCTCATGGACCAGGAAGACGTCGCGCAGGTTGTGAGAAAATACGACTTAACGGCGCTGGCGGTTGTCAACCGGCGCCATTCCCTTTTGGGCGTGATCACCGCTGACGATATCATGGACGTCATGGTCGACGAACAGACCGAAGATATCCTGCACATGGGGGGCGTTTCCGGACAGGAAGAAATCGGCGGACCGATTGCCGTTTCGATCAAGCGCCGCCTGCCTTGGCTGATTGTCAATCTTGTGACGGCGTTTATCGCCGCCTCGGCCATTTCCCTGTTTGAAGGGGTTATCGAACAGGTCGTGGCGCTCTCCTCCATCATGACGATTATCTCTGGGATGGGGGGCAACGCCGGTTCTCAGACGCTTTCCGTCGCGATTCGCGGGATTACCCTCGGCGAAATCAACTTAAAGGATGACTGGAAGCTGGTGTTCAAGGAAATTTTGCTGGGGCTGTTAGACGGTGCGTTGATCGGTTTGATTACCGGGATCATCGTGTCGCTGCGCTACGGCAACGCCTATTTGGGTGTGGTGACCATTTTAGCGATGGTCGGCAATCTGATCATCGCGGGCATCGGCGGCTATCTGATTCCACTGATTCTCGAAAAAGCCGGGCAGGATCCGGCGCTGTCCTCGTCGATTTTCTTGACGACCCTCACCGATACCTTTGGATTTTTCATCTTTCTGGGCTTAGCACAATTGTTTTTACCGCTGTTGACATAAAAACAATGTCAAAAAGACAGCAGACACTGTAAAAAGAAGTAAAAATAACGTGAAAAGATTGAATCCATTTTGAAAAGTTGATAAGATAGGGCTATAAAATAATAGTGAGGACAGATGTGAAATGAAATCTTTGACGGATCAGAAAAAGCAGCAGGGAGCAAAAGAAAAAAAACGTTTTGTTTCGCCCTCCCTGTCTTTAAGTATGTCCTTCAAAAGGCAGAACAATCTGCTGCACATCTTTCTGCACGGCAAGTGGCACGGCAAAAAGACACAGATGGCCCAGAAATATATTTACAGGCGCGACGGCAGCCTGCTTCGGGTTCTGGTGGTCTGGTCCAATGAAGGCTCGGAGAAAAATGCGACGGGCCTGCTGTGGCTTCACGGCGGTGCGTACGCTTGTGGGCTGCCCGAACAGGATTACGGCCTGATGGATAGTTTCTGTGCCGACGGCAAATGCGTTGCCGTTTTGCCGGAATACCGGCTGTCTGGGGAAGCGCCTTATCCGGCTGCGCTGGAGGACGCTTATCTGGCGTTGTATTGGATGAAAGAGCACGCGAATACCCTCAGAATCAACCCAGATCAGCTTTTTGTCGGCGGCGAATCAGCGGGCGGCGGACTGGCCACTGCGGTTTCCCTTTACGCGAGAGACCGCCGCGAGGTATCCATTGCCTTTCAGATGCCGCTTTTTCCGATGATTGACGACCAGTATCTGAAGGAAAAGGCCAAATCCTATAGGCTCAAGGATCACGAAAAGGCGCGGCTGAAGGGATGGGAAGGCTATCTAAAAAGCTTTAAAAATGCCAATATCATTCCCATTTACGCGATCCCGGCTCGGGCGAAAATTTTAGATCATCTGCCGCCGGTGTGCACCATTGCGGGTACCGAGGGCCCATTTTATTACGAAACGGTTAAATTCGCCAAGCGGCTCAAAGCGGCGGACGTCACGGTTTATTTCAGAACCTTTGACTGCTATTTTAAGGTTTACAATTGGCTTGAATTTCCGGACCGTGCCCATCGCGAAGCGAGACAGTTCATTGTCGACTGTTTCCGCAGTGCGCAGAAAAATTATTTTGCGCCGCAGCCGGCCGGCATCACCCGAAAGGCGCGCAACATTGCGAGACGCCACGCCTTTTTTAACCGCCGGCGCCGCAGGATGAAGCAGGAAAACGCAAGCGTTAAGCCTTCGTCCAATGTAGACAATACAGCAACGGGTGCGGCCAAGGATACGGCTGCGAAAGCCCAAGTGAAAAAAGAAGAGGAAACAAGTTCATGAACGAAGAAAGAGGAGAAGCCATGCTCCGCATGCACGATCATCGCGAGGTGACGGGGTTCCGTCCGGCGATCGCCTATCAGCTGCTGCCAGGGGATCCATTGATTCCCGCAGACAACGCGATGCGCAAGACCATTATGATGAACGACGAACTCATCGAAAGAAATATTGAACAAATTAAGATTCATTTTTAATCGTGATGAAAAAAGAACAGCCAAAACTTAAATTAATCGTAGGGCGCAACCAGGGCACCATCATTTCTCAGGAGGCCCAGAGACGCTTCGACAGCAGAATCAACACATTAATTAGGCGGATGCAGGACCCGACGGAGTCCGAAGATACGCGGGAAAAGGCGAAAGACGCCCTTAACCGCCTCATCCGAAAGGAAGAGATGAAAATCCAGCGCGTTTTCGAAAAGGGCGATGAGGATGCATCTCAGCTTCAGTGGAACATCGCGATGGCATCAAGGGATCACATCGCTGTTGATGAAGGTTTTCTGTACCGGCAGATGGAGCGGATCAGGAGCGACAACGAATCGGCGCAGATGCTGCTCGAGAATCTCGGGCGGGCCAGATGGGCCATAAGGCGGTGGGAAAGGGCGCACCTATTGAGTGAAGATGGCCTGAAAGTTAAAAGCGAAACGCCGTAATGCGTACATATAAAACACCCCGGCAATGATCGTAGTTTTTTTACAATCATTGCCGGGGTGTTTTGGTTTGTTTTGTGATGAAACTTAATTGGATTCGAGGGAGAAGAGCGTCTCCTCGTCGTTGACAAAAAGATTGAGGTTTTCCATTTCGGCGTAGGCCTTAAAGAAAGCCGTCACCCGCGAATCAGCATTGTCGACCGTGAAAAACAGCCCGCTTCCGCAGGTATCGTGGACGTGCACCGACACGTTTAAATGGGACGCGATCACTTTTTTGATGCGGCTCGCATCGATAATGGATATTGCTGCCATATTGATATAACCTCCAATTTAATTCGATTATAAAAAGAATTAAAAGGACTGTCAAGGCAGAATCTTGCGCTGGTGTTGCGAAATTGTGGCGGGACCTTTATAATATAATTATAATATAAAAACAATAAAAGCCTGAAATGATGAATTCAACGAAAGGAGTGTGAATCATGATCAAAATTTTTGGCATGGAACAATGTCCGCACTGCAGAAGATGCAAGGGCGAATTTGATGGGCGGGCCATTGCTTATGAATTTGTGGATATTTCCCGACTGGAAAATTTAAAAACCTTCGTCAAGCTCAGGGACACCCAGCCGACCTTTGAAGGTATTCGCGGAACGGAATCGATCGGCATCCCAGCGCTGGTTTTTGAAGACGGCAGTGTCCGCAGAGATTGGCAGGCTTACTTAAATGAAGTCTCTGGTGACGCCGACGATACGGATGTTCCCGAGGAATCGGAAGGCGCCGCGTGTGCTTTAGATGGAAGCGGCTGTTAGGCGTAATCTCACTTGACAATAAATAACAAATTGAGCAAGGCGGTATCGTCTTGCTTTTTTATGTGGAAAAATAATATTTTTCTTTTTTTATAACGAAAAGTCGTATAAAATAAAAAGAGTTATTAAAGAAAGACTTAATAAAGAAAGGGGTTATGGTATGTTTTATGGAACCTGGTGGTCGTTGGTGCCGCCACTGGTCGCGATTATTTTGGCACTGGTCACCAAAGAGGTCTACGTGTCTTTGTTTTGCGGCGTGTTTTTAGGCGCTTTGTTTGTTGGAGATTTTCATTTGTGGAAGGCCTTTACCGTTTTCCTGAATACGATGGTCAAAAGCATCGATTTGAAAATCATTATTTTCGATGTGCTGCTCGGCATGATCGTCGTTTTAATGGGGCGAAGCGGCGGTACGGCGGCCTACGGACGCTGGGCGACAAAGAAAATTAAGAATAAACGTCAGGCGGAAATTACAACGAGTCTGCTCGGTGTTTTGATTTTTGTCGACGACTATTTCAACTGCCTGACTGTCGGTTCGGTCATGCGTCCAGTCACCGATAAATTCAAGGTGTCCCGCGCGAAGCTGGCCTACATCATCGACGCGACCGCCGCACCGGTGTGTATCCTCGCGCCGATTTCATCTTGGGCGGCTGCGGTGAACTCCTACGTGCCCAAGGGCAGTGTCATCAACGGCTTTCAGCTTTTTGTTAGTACGATTCCTTTTAATTTGTACGCGATTTTGACGCTGTTTATGGTGTTTTACACCTCGGCACGGGGCATTGATTTCGGCTTAATGGCGAAGCATGAACGCAACGCGGAAAACGGCGACTTGTTCACCTCCTTTGCCGATGAATTTAAGGATGAAATCGAACAGGAACAGAAAAACGTCAACCCCAACGGCACCGTGAAGGATTTGATCCTGCCGATGATCGTGATGATCGGTACAGCTGTCGGCGCGATGATTTACACTGGTTTTTTGAGCGGCGCTAAAAACGCGGCGGAAGCCTTTGCCAATTGCGACGTCGAAACGGCGCTGGTTTTCTCGATGATCGTGACGATCGTGTTTATCGCACTGCTTTACTTGCCGAGAAAGCTCGTTTCTTTCAGTGAAATGATGGAAGCGCTGCCGGAAGGGGCCAAAATGATGATTCCGGCGATTTTGATTCTGACCTTTGCCTGGACTTTAAAGGGCATTACAGACCGCCTCGGCATCGGCCAATTTTTCAGCACGACGCTGAACCTGTCGACGACTGGAGTTGCCTTCATTCCAGTGATTATCTTCTTCATCGCAATCTTCATCTCGTTTTCGACCGGGACCTCTTGGGGAACGTTTTCGATTTTGGTGCCGATTGCCATTTCGATTTTCAATAATCACAATACCGAAATGATGATCATTACGGTCGCGGCGATTTTGGCTGGCGCGGTGTGCGGCGATCACGTCTCTCCGATTTCAGATACGACAATCATGTCGTCCGCTGGCGCACAGTGCCACCATTTGAACCACGTCTCAACGCAGCTGCAGTACGCAGTTCCCGTCGTGCTGTCCTGCGGCGTCGGCTTTGTCATTGCCGGTTTCTGCCGGAATTGGTGGCTGCCACTGATCGTCGGGGTATGTGTGCTTTTGGGAATACTGACACTGATTATGAAATATTCAGGCAATAACGGCGAAAAAATTTCAAAATTTGAACGCCGACTCGAAAAGGGCAATGTCTAAAAGGTAAAACTTAAATTGAAAAAGAAATTGACCGTGCCGTTGATCGACCAAACCGAACGCTGGCCGACCGGGTGCGAATCGGTATCCGCCGTGATGGTACTGAAATATTTGGGAATCGACATCTCAGTCGACCGATTTATTCAAGATTTTTTGCCCAAACGTCCGATGTACTTGACAAAAAGCGCAGCATTAGTCGGTGACGTGTGTATCGGCACCGGTCCGGATCCTGACGAATATTTTGCGGGCGATCCCTACAGCGAAGCGGCCTTTGGCTGCTACCCAGGCGTGATCGTGAAGGCCTGCAACGCCGTTTTTAAAAGCTTCGGCGCGCCTTTGCGCGCGGTGGACGTGACAGGCGCAGGCGCCGAGGTGTACCGCCGATCGATCGACAATGGAATGCCGGTGATTTATTGGGCGACCCTCTGTTTTGAGCCGGCGGTGTACGGGCCGAAATGGCAGATCGCGGGCACTGGACGTACGCTGACCTGGCACAGCCGCGAGCACTGCCTGGTCTTGACCGGGTACGATGACGAAAACAATTTGTATTTTTTTAACGATCCGTGGGATCACCGCGGAGAGACCGCGATCTCGCAGACTCTCTGCGAAAAGCGTCATCTGGAGCAGGGCGGACGCGCCGTTTTAATCGAACAGATAAAAAAATTCGTCTAATGATGATAAGATTTTGCCTCGCAGACTATTCGCGGCGGAACGTGTTAAAATAAGTCTAAGATGAAAGGGGACTAACAACATGTGTACCGCGATTAGTTATCAGACGAAGGATCATTATTTCGGCAGAAATCTTGATCTGGAAATATCTTTCGGAGAATCTGTGGTGGTGACACCTCGGCATTATCATTGGCATTTTAGAGAAGCAGCAGACCGCGACGACAGCTACGCCATCATTGGCATGGCCACAGTCGAGGAGGGTATGCCGCTTTACTACGACGGCACGAACGAAAAGGGCCTCAGCATGGCCGGTCTGAATTTCGCCGGCAACGCCCATTATTTCAGTCAGGCGGAAGCCGGCAAAAACGGCATCGCCTCCTTTGAAATGATTCCGTGGGTGCTGGGACAGTGCGCGGACTTGGACGAAGCGAAGGCGTGCATCGAAAATTTGACCGTGCTGGACACGCGGTTTAACGACCGCCTGCCGGCGTCCACGCTTCATTGGCTTGTAGCTGACCCATCGGGCGCGTTTGTCGTCGAATCTGTCGCAGACGGTCTGCACATTTACGACGATCCAGTTGGCGCACTGACCAACAATCCGCCGTTCCCGACACAGCTTTTCGGGCTCAATAATTACCGTCAGCTCACGGCAGGGGTGCCGGAAAACCGTTTCGCGAAGGGGCTGGACCTCGATTTGTACAGCCGCGGCATGGGCGCCATCGGTCTACCAGGGGATTTGTCCTCGGCGTCGCGTTTTGCGAAGGTCGTGTTCACGAAGCTTAATTCCAAATGCGGCTCGAGAGAAGAGGAAAGTGTCAGCCAGTTTTTCCATATTTTGGGTTCTGTCGAACAGCAGCGGGGCTGCTGCGATCTCGGCAACGATCAATACGAATACACGATTTACTCGTCGTGCTGCAATACCGATACCGGCGTTTACTATTACAAGACCTACGACAACAGCCGGATTACTAAGGTCGACATGCACCGTGAAGATCTGGACGGGAATAAATGGCAGAGCTATCCGCTTTTAATGGGCGAAGACATTAAAGCTCAGAATTAAGGCAAAATTAAAAAGTCTTTCAGATGAAATTCATTCTGAAAGACTTTTTTGTTGTTAATGGAAGCGTTTGGATTTGGCGGGAATGCCCAGCTCCGTTCGATATTTAGCGATGGTCCGCCGCGAGATATCGATGCCTTTGGCGCTGAGTTTTTCTGTGATGGCCTGATCGCTCAGAGGCGCCGTCGGATCCTCTTCTTGAATAATCTGGCGGATGGCCTCGTGCACTGCGTCGACAGAGACGCGGCGGTCACCCGGAAGGCCGGCGGCGAAGAAGCGCTTCAGCGGGAAGATGCCCCGCGGCGTGCGAATCGCCTTGTCCTTGACGGCGCGGCTGATTGTCGACGGATGCACCCCAGTCATTTCGGCGATTTGGTTCAGCGTCATCGGCTTGAGCAGTTTAGCGCGGCTTAAAAAGTAATCCTCCTGAAATTCAGCGATAGCGGTGATCGTCTGAGTTAAGGTGCGCCTGCACATGTCGATGCAGTCCATCAGGAAGCGCGCTTTGTTGAGGCAGTTTTCAAGGTAGGCCTGGGCGGCCTCGGAATCGGTCTGCTTGAGCATGTTGTAATAGAAGGGACTGATGTGCAGATGAGGCGCGCCGAGGTCGTTGATGTGCACGGTGAGCTGGCCGTCGATCCATTCGATGCTGCCGTCGGGCACGATCTAGGCGTTGGGCTCTTCTTTGTCGAAGACACTGCCCGGGCGCGGGTTGAGTTCCTTGAGCATCATTTTGAAATCGGCGATGCTTTTTTCTGTGTGCCCGGTAGCCTTGGCTACTTTTTTGAAGGCGTTGTTGGCAATGCCCAGCAGCCAGTCGTCGATGAGCATCTGTCTTTCGGGTGTCCACAAATCGTTGGCTTTGAGCTGAAGACTCAGGCATTCACCGATGCCGCGCGCACCGACGCCAGGCGGATCGAAGGTCTGAATCATCTTCAGAACGGACTCGAGCTCGGAGAGGGACAGGTCGAGATCGGCCTCAGCCTGGTCGGCGTCCATCCACAGATAGCCGTCCTCGTCGATGTGATCGATGATGTATGCCCCCGCCTTTTGGGGAATGTCAGCGTGCAGACGCAGCTGAAGTCTCAAATAAAAATCCAGAGAAATATCGCTGTGGCGGGCCTTCTGCAGCGGGTCCGGCAGCTCGGAGAAATCCGGGCGGGCCAGATCTCCTTTGACAGATCCGTTTTGCATGCTTTCGTAGTATTCCTGCCAATCCATTGTGTCGCTCGACGCAGCGTCGGTATTGGGCGCTTTTTCCGCACTTTGGCTTTCGGCGCTCAGCGGGTCTTCATCCATAGACAGCATCGGATTTTCCAGCATCGCTTCTTCTACAGTATTTTTGATTTGTAGGCTGTTCATCTGCAGAATCTCAATGGCCTCGCGCATTTTCGGCGTCAAGGCCAGCTTCTGTGATGGTTTGATATCGAGATCCAAACGGTTAAATTTCATATATTTCCTCGCTTCTTCTACTTTTAATTTATCACATCACACTGTAAAAAAAACCAAATACAGAAAATTTGAATATTATGACGAAGTATTGGATAATAGAAAGCGTATCATTAAATTGATCGAGGTTTAATAATGAAAATATTTTTAACGCTTGTATATGTTTTTGTTGTGCTGGCCGCGGCCAGGGGATTGTGGTCGTTGTATTTGTGGTTTAAAAATAAGAAAAAGAAAAAATAGCTGACGTACGGAGAGGGAATACCAGTCCGACTATTTTGATTTGCATCTAAATCGGATATAACCATAGAAGCAGGATTCAAAACGATCGTGCGCTGTAAATCTTATACTTTTTTACGACAAATTTACGACAAAATTACGACACTTTTTAAAAAGAAGTGTAGAAAAATAATCTTCACACTTAGATGCATAAAAAAAGAAACCACCGAATTCAGCGGTTTCTCGTCTGTTCAAATGGTGGAGATGAGGGGATTCGAACCCCTGGCCTTTTGAATGCCATTCAAACGCGCTCCCAACTGCGCCACACCCCCAAAAGGAACGATAATTATATTAACGTAATTACAAACAATTGTCAAGAATTTTTATAAGATTTTATTAAATTATCTAGGCGGGACTCAAGTTCAAATTGAACTCCACAAAAAAATCGTCTATAATATTTACAATTATGATCAATTGGGCGGGATGCTACGAGCCCTTAAAAATAAAGGAGAACTGATCCATGAAAAAATTAACTTGCTCTGTCGAGTCGAGCCACAAAACAGAAATTTACATTCACAATGGCCTGCGTGAACATCTTTACGAATTAAAAGACCAATTTGCAAAATACAACGCCATTGTGATCATTACGGATAAAAATGTCGCTGGCCATTATCTGCGCCTGGTCGTGCAGCAGCTGAAATCTTTCGGCGGCAATGTGTATTCGATCGTAATCCCAGCGGGAGAAGCGTCGAAAAATTTAAGTCAAGTCGAAAGCATTTATTACAAGCTCGCCGAATTCAATTTGACCCGTTCTGACGCCATTGTTGCCCTGGGCGGCGGCGTCGTCGGCGATTTGGCTGGTTTTGCGGCAGCAACATACATGCGCGGCATCGATTTCTTCCAGATTCCGACCTCGCTCATCGCGATGACGGACAGCTCCGTCGGCAGCAAGACCGGTGTCGATTTGGACGTCGGAAAGAATTTGGTCGGCGCCTTTTACCCAGCACAGGCTGTTTTTGTCGACCCTGAATGTTTGACGACGCTGGAAGACCGCTACTTCATCGACGGCATGGCCGAAGTTATCAAATACGGCTGCATTGCCTCGAGCAAGCTCTTCGTCCGCCTCGCCGGCTACCAGTATCAGGAAGACCTGCAGGCCGACATGGAAGACATTGTCGCCAAATGTCTGCAGATCAAACGCAACATCGTCGAAGAAGATGAAAAGGAATCGGGCGTGCGCCGCATTTTGAATTTCGGCCACACCATCGGTCACGTTATTGAAAACTACTTTGGCTACGAAGGTTATTCCCACGGTGAAGGCGTCGCCGTCGGGATGTACAACATTACGAAGATGAGCGTGCGCGAAGGCATCACGTCTCAGGAAGATTTGGACAATCTTGGCAAAATGCTCATCAAATACGGGCTGCCCATCGATATGCCCGACATGGATTTGAACCGAGTTCAGGACATCGTCATGCACGACAAGAAATTCACTGGGGATATTTTGAACGTCTGCGTCATGCCGCGAATCGGCACTGCGGAAATTGTGCGCGTCCAGAAGGATAAAGCCATCGATTTGTTCACCCCCGACGCGGTTGAATCGGAAATGCCGGCGCCGCTGACCGACGAACAGGCTTAAGCCAGGCATATCGATGGATATCACGATACAACCCCACCCAATCGGTGGGACGGTGCAGGTGCCGCCTTCTAAAAGCCTCAGCCATCGGGCACTGATCTGCGCGGCGCTGGCTGACGGCGAAAGCGTGCTCGATCATTTGCTCGTCTCCGAGGACATTGTGGCGACCTGCGACGTACTTGAGGCCTTCGGCGCAAAAATTGAAAAATTAAATGAAGACGGCTCGAAGCTCAAAATGATCGGCTGTGGCAGACCCTCAGCCGATCATGTCACGCTTGACTGCCACGAATCGGGCTCGACGGTCCGTTTTCTGATGCCGCTGGCGGCTCTCAACGCTGCGGATGTGACGTTAACAGGGCGGGGAAGGCTGCCGAAGCGGCCCCTCGAGCCCTATCGGCCGATTTTTGACGCTTCACAAATCAACTGGCAGACGGCGAGTGATGACGCGCTGCCGCTGACCTTGAGCGGGGCGCTGAAACCCGGCGATTACACCATGCCGGGCGACGTCTCGTCGCAATTCATCAGCGGTCTGCTTTTCGCACTGCCGCTGTTAAACGGGCCGTCGACGCTGCGCATTACGACAGTGCTCGAGTCCCGCCCTTATGTCGACCTGACTCTCGGTGTGCTGAAATATTATGGCATCACCATCGATGTCTCGGAGGACGGCCGGTTCTACGCGATTCCAGGGGGACAGCATTACAAGCCGGCGGACTTCAGCGTCGAGGGCGATTTTTCTCAGGCGGCGTTCTGGTTTGCCTTTGGCGTTAACGGCAAAGCGATGCGTTGTGAGAATCTGCCGAAAACCTCCCTTCAGGGTGACGCGGCGATCATCCCATTGATTCGACAGATGGGCGGTCAGATTGACTGGCAGGACGGCGCCTGGGTCGCTAAGCCGTCCGCGCGCCACGGCATCGACATGGACGTATCCCAATGTCCGGATCTGATGCCGATTTTGGCGGTGCTTGCGGCGACAGCGGAAGGCCAGAGTCGAATTTTGGGCGCGGGGCGTCTGCGGCTCAAGGAATCGGACCGGCTGAGCGCGATGGCCGATCTGCTGACGCGTTTGGGCGTGCGGGTTGAAGAAGCGCCGGACGGGATGACGATCTGGGGCGCAGGGCAGCTCAAAGGCGGAGAGATCGACGCCGTCAACGATCACCGCATCGCGATGGCGGCCGCCGCTGCGAGCGAATGCTGCAGTGACCCGCTGACCATTCACGGCGCGGAGGCCGTGCGCAAATCATATCCGGATTTTTGGCAGGATTTTAGACAAAACGGAGGACAAACAGCATGACATCCTGTTGGGGACAGCATATCCATTTATCGATTTTCGGAGAATCCCACGGCCCGATGATCGGCGCCGTCATTGACGGCCTGCGGTCGGGCTTCACCATTGACGAAGCCCAAATTGCCGAAGAGATGGATCGCCGGTCAGCCCGTGGCAAGGACTTGGCAACGCCGAGGAAGGAAGCGGACCGGGTGCGGATCGTCTCGGGCTATTTCAACGGGAAAACGACAGGGACGCCGCTGACCGGGATCATCGAAAACGGCAATACCCATTCGTCAGATTACGAAAAGACGAAAAACAAAATGCGTCCGGGCCACGCGGACTACACGGCCTTTCTCCGCTACGGCGGCTTTCAAGATTACCGCGGCGGCGGGCATTTTTCGGGCCGCCTGACAGCGCCAATGGTTTTCGCTGGCGCGGTGGCCAAGCAGATTCTTGCGCAGAAGGTGCCGGCCCTTTCCGTCGGCAGCCGCATCGTCCAGATCGGCCAGGTGCGCGACCCTTCTGTTTTAGCGCCAAAGGATTACGCGGCTCTTCAATACACTGACGCAGGTTTTCCAGTAGTAGACGGGACGCTCAAGGACACGATGATCCGGGAAATTACCGAGGCCAGAGCGCAGAAGGATTCGGTCGGCGGCATCGTTGAGGGCTACATCACCGGCGTTCCCGGCGGGCTCGGCTCACCGATTTTCGACAACGTCGAAAGCCGGCTGGCGTCGTTTCTCTTTGCGATTCCCGCGGTCAAAGGCGTGTCCTTTGGCAGCGGCTTCGACATCAGCGGGATGCGGGGCTCCGAGGCTAACGACGCCTTTCGAATGGAAGACGGGCACGTCGTGACGGCGACCAACCACAACGGCGGCATCAACGGCGGCATTACCAATGGGATGCCTATTGTATTCAGGGTCGCCTTTAAGCCGACCCCTTCGATCGCACAGACGCAGGCGACTATCGATATGGCCACGCGCGAAAACACCGAATTGGCCATTCAGGGGCGCCACGACCCGTGCATCGTGATTCGCGCACTGCCGGTGGTCGAAAGCGCCGCGGCGCTCTGCCTGCTGGATTTGATGATGGAGGCAGATGGACGCCATGAGTGAGCTGGATTTATCCGAAATTAGGGAAGAGATCGACCGCATCGACCGCCAGATGATCGCATTATTTCAACAAAGGCTGGGCTGTGTTTGTGACGTGGCGCGCTACAAGCACGCCAACGGTCTGCCGATTTTCGATGAGACCCGCGAAAAGGCTGTGATCGCGAAGCGGCAGGCGCAGGTTGAGCCAGAAATCAAAGCGGCGGTCGGGCAGTTTATGCAGGCTGTAATGGACACGTGCAAGCTTGTCGAGGCAGATGTCATTGATCGGTTGGAAAAGTCCCATTGATTGGCAAAGAATGACAAGACTTTTTACGCTATGATCGGTATATATGTTTAAGATGAACCATTACGTTTTGAGAGGACAACAAGATGATTAAGAAATTTAAAAAAGTATTGATCGCCAACCGCGGCGAAATTGCCATTCGGATTATCCGTGCCTGCCATGAGCTGGGCATTTCAACCATTGCCATTTACACGCAGGAGGATGAAATGTCGCTGTTCCGCACCAAGGCGGACGAAGCGTACATGATCAACTCTGCAGGCGGGCCGGTTCAGGCCTACCTCGATATGGACAAAATCATTTCTCTCGCACTGGAAAAGGGCGCTGATGCCATCCATCCGGGATACGGCTTTTTATCGGAAAACGCTGAATTCGCGAAAAAATGCGAAGAAGCTGGTGTGACCTTTATTGGGCCGACCCACGAAATGATGGAGCAAATGGGCGACAAGATTCAGTCCAAGAAAGTGGCGAGCAAGGTGGCGGTGCCGACGATTCCAGGTGTCGAAAAGCCGATTACCTCCAACGGAGAAGCGATTGAATTTGCCAAGAAGGCCGGCTACCCGATTATGCTGAAGGCGGCGTCAGGTGGCGGCGGCCGGGGCATGCGCATCGTCCGGGAAGAGAAGGATTTGTTGAAAGAATACCACTCGGCGGTCAGCGAATCCACCAAGGCCTTTGGCGACGGCACGATCTTCATCGAAAAATATCTGGAGGATCCTAAGCACGTCGAGGTGCAGGTGCTGGGCGACAAGTACGGCAACGTGGTGCACCTGTACGAAAGAGACTGCTCGATTCAGCGGCGCAATCAGAAGGTCATCGAATTTTCACCTTCAGTCTTTCTGACGAACGAACAGCGCAAGGCGATCTGCGATGATGCGATCAAGCTTGCCAAATCTGTCCATTACTGCTCCGCCGGTACAATGGAATTCCTCGTGGACAAGCTGGGTCACCATTATTTCATCGAAATGAATCCGCGGATTCAGGTCGAACACACCGTGACGGAGCTGGTGACGGGCATCGACATCGTTCAGGCGCAGATTTTAATCGCGGAAGGCTACGCCCTCGACTCTGACGCCATTCAAATCCATTCTCAGGATGAAATTTCGACGCGGGGCTACGCGATTCAGTGCCGGATCACGACGGAAAACCCGAAGATGCACTTCATGCCAGATACCGGCCGAATCGATGTGTACCGGACAGCGAGCGGTCCGGGGATCCGTCTGGACGGCGGCAACGGCTTCACCGGTTCGGTGATCTCGCCCTATTACGACAGCCTGTTGGTCAAATGCTCCGCCTACGGCAGAACCTTTGAAGAAACCCGGAGAAAAGCGGTCCGCGCTCTGAAGGAAACGATCATCAGCGGCGTGGAAACCAACAAGGATTTTCTGATCAACGTGCTCGAACACCCGATTTTCAAGTCGGGCAGCTGTACGACGAAATTCATTGGCGATCATCCAGAGCTGTTTGAAATTGAGGACCAAAAGAGCCCGGAAATGGACACGATCCGCTATTTTGGCAACATCGTTGTCAACGAAACCTTCGGGAAAAAGCCAGTGCTTTCAGAACCTAAGGTGCCGGAACTGCCGCAAGGCGCAAAAATTCAGACGCTTTCTGGCACGAAGCAGATTCTCGATCAGCGCGGCGCGGACGGTCTCGTCAACTGGATCAAGGCCCAGGATCGCCTGCTGATCACAGATACGACAATGCGCGACGCTCACCAGTCGCTGATGGCGACCCGCGTGCGCACCCGAGATATGGACCGCATCGCGGCGGACACCGCGTGGTACGGGCGGGATCTATTCTCACTGGAAATGTGGGGCGGCGCGACCTTCGACGTGGCCTACAATTTCTTGAGGGAATCGCCGTGGCATCGCCTTGATCTTCTGCGGGAAAAAATTCCGAACATCTGTTTCCAGATGCTGCTTCGCGGCGCCAACGGCGTCGGCTACAAGAATTATCCGGACAACGTGATTCGAAAATTCGTGCAGCAGTCGGCCAAGTCCGGCATCGACGTCTTTAGAATCTTCGATTCCCTGAACTGGATGGAAAACATGAAGGTCGCCATCGAAGAGGTCCTCAAGGCGGGGAAGGTCGCGGAAGTCGCGATGTGCTACACCGGCGACATTCTCGACACGTCGAAGACCAAGTACAATTTGGATTATTACGTCAAAATGGCGCACGAAATCGAAAAGACCGGCGCGCACATTCTCGCGATCAAGGATATGTCGGCGCTCTGCAAGCCACAGGCGGCAAGAAAGCTGATCTCTGTTCTGAAGAGCGAAGTCAAAATGCCGATTCATTTCCACACTCACGACACAGCCGGCAACGGCGTGGCGGCTGCGCTGATGGCGGCGTACGGCGGCGCCGATATCGTCGACGCGGCTTTGGCCGGAATGAGCGGGCTGACGTCCCAGCCGAACCTGAACTCCATTGTCGCGGCGCTCAAGCACACACCTTTCGACACAGAGCTCGACGATCAGGATCTCCAAATCCTGTCCGATTACTGGACGGATTTGAGACCGACTTACAGCAAATTTGAAAGCGGTCTGAAGAGCAGCAGCACGGAAATTTACGATATGGAAATTCCGGGCGGCCAGTACTCCAACCTCAAAAAGCAGGTCGAAAGCTTCGGCTTAGGCCATAAATTCGACGAAGTTAAGCATATGTACAAGGTAGCCAACCAGCTGCTCGGCGATATTGTCAAGGTAACGCCTTCGTCAAAGGTTAATGGCGATTTGGCGATCTTTATGGTTCAAAACGATTTGAACGCGGACAATATTTACGAAAAGGGCAAGGCCCTAGCGTTCCCGAATTCCGTCGTCGATTTCTTCAAGGGCATGATCGGGCAGCCGGTCGGCGGCTTTAACAAGCGCCTTCAGAAAATCGTATTGAAGGGGCAGAAGCCGATTACGGTTCGGCCTGGGTCATTGATTCCGCCGGAAGATTTTGATCAGGTCCGCAAGGACTATAAGAAAAAATACGACATGGATTTGGATGACCGCCAGCTGATCTCCGCGACGATGTACCCGAAGGTTTATCAGGAATATCTGGATTTCAAGCAGGATTACGGCGATCTGGAACGCATGGAAAGTCACGCGTTCTTCTACGGCCTCAGAGAGGGTGAAACCACCGAAGTGGAAGTCGGGGAAGGCAAGAAGATTATCGTCACCCTGATTCGCGTCGGCGAACCGGACGAAGATGGGGAACGCACGGTGACCTTTGAAGTCGACGGTTTCCGCCGCCAGATCAAGGTGCAGGATAAATATTCGCTTTCGTCTCAGAAAAAGGACCGCATGCTGAAAGCGGACCCGAACAATCCGAAGGAAATCGGTTCGGCTATTCCGGGGACGGTGCTCAAGGTGCAGGTCAACGAAGGGGATCAGGTCAAGAAAAATCAGGTCCTGACGGTGGTCGAAGCGATGAAAATGGAAACAGAGATTGTCTCGCCGGTCGATGGCACGGTCGATACGATTTACGTATCGGAAGGGCAGACTGTCGAATCAGGCGAATTAATGATGAAAATCAAGTAAAAATAGAAGACGGGGATCCGAAAGGTGAACCGTCTTTTTGCTTTTAGAGCGCGAAGATAAAATTTTGTAAAAAAATAAGACCAGTCTTGCTCATTCTCAGAGATTTTACTTCCTTGATACGATGCAAGCTGGTCTTTAGATCTCACTTAAACTTTGCACTTCCGGTGGTCCATCCTCCTTTCGTTAGATTTAAAAGACGATGATAAATTTCTTAAACCTATCAACCACCATGACCTTCCGATAAATCTGCCTTACTAAACCGCTTCCCAATTAACTCTCAATTAATTGCCTAACCTTCTGTTTAATACGCTGGATTTTGGTAACGATCGGGTTAATATTTATCTCATTACTCTTTTATTTACCATCTGTTCTTTTATTTGTCTATAGTATAGCAGGATAAAGTGGAAATGTAAAGGTTTATTTATAAAAAATTTTAATGAATTTAATAAAAACGTTACATTTGATAATTATTATACTTAGGCTTTTTAAATTACACAAACGCGGTATGTATTCAAGTTCATTTAGTGTATAATAAAATACATCAAATAGAATCAATCAAGGAGGCCTCAATGGAAAATTTTTTTATTACACTGAGATCGCAGTTTTCCTTTTCTAATGTCATTGAGATCCTCGTCATTACTTTTTTAATTTATAAAATACTCATGTGGATTCGCGGAACTCAGGCCGAACAGGTCGCCAAGGGGCTGATCATGGTGCTGGTCCTGATTCCGATCAGCTCCTGGCTTGGGTTTACAACGTTAAATTATATTTTAAACATTGTCGTGACTTGGGCTGTCATATTAATCGTCGTCGTGTTTCAGCCGGAGCTGCGTTCGGCTTTGGAACAATTGGGGAATAATAAATTGTTTGACCGTATGTTCAGGTCGTCCGGGGAGCGGAAAATTTACAACAACATTCAAGAAATTGCAAAGGCCGCGACCGACATGTCCGACGTTCGGATGGGCGCGTTGATGGTGTTTCCGGTGAATACTGGACTCAAAGACATCGAAGCGACGGGTATCAAGCTCAATGCGGACATTTCAACTGAATTGATCGAAAATATCTTTACGCCGAATCGACCGCTGCACGACGGTGCTGTGATCATCGATTTGTGGAGCGGCAAGATTAAAACTGCGGGCTGTCTGCTGCCGCTGACGGACCGCAAGACGCTGAACTCCTCTCTGGGCACGCGTCACCGCGCGGGCATTGGCATTTCCGAAAAATCAGACGCGGTCGTGCTCATCGTATCGGAAGAAACAGGGACCATCTCTGTGGCAGAAAAGGGCGTGCTTCGCCGCGGATTCTCAGAGGATGAGCTCATCGATCTGCTCACCGAGCGTTTTATCAACATCGATGAGGAAGAGGAGGTTGAAGACGACCTGCCTTACGACGAATACGAGGATATAAGCGATGATGCCGAACTGGAAAGTGATCTGATTGAGCAGGAAGAAGAGCCAGCGGCAGACGCGTTAGACGATGGGGAATCGACTGATGAAGAAAAATAATAAAACGGGAAGTGACAGAACGGCGCGCATCGTGCGGCTGATTATCGCGGCATGTCTCGCCGTCTTTTTATGGATGTACATCAACGGCAACGACATCAACATGATCACACAGGAGATCAACAATATTCCGGTGACGCTGATCAATACAGAAAAGCTTTCGTCAAAGGGGCTCGTGCTCACCGAGCAGAAGAATTACTTTGTCAATATTCGGGTCCGCGGGAGCGAACGGAATGTGAACACTTTAGACGCTTCACAGATCACCGCGACAGTGGATCTTGCGGGAGTAAAGGGACCGGGAACCTTCACGGCGGACGTCGTCATTCAAGGACTGCCGAATTCCGTCATCCTGCAGGAGACACAGCCTTCCGAGCTCAATATCAAAATCGACAGTATTCGCCATAAAGCCCACAGCGTGACGATCAACACCAGCGGGAAGCCGGGGAACAATTTGTCGGTCGTCTCGGCGACGACCACTGATCAGGTCCGCGTGGAAGGACCGAGTGATTCTGTCAATAAAATTAAGGCGTGTGTCGCGACGGCCAATGTCCAGGATATGACAGACGATACGGATGTCTACATCCCGGTGAAGGCGGTGGACAAAAAGGGCAATGTGCTTTCCGATGTGGAATGCAAGCCCTCGATGATCAAAGCAAGCGTCAAAATCGGAACGACCAAGCGCGTGAAAATCAAAGCTCCCAAAACGACGGGCAGCGTGGCCGACGGCTACAAGGTCGCCAAAATTACAGTCAGTCCAAAGACGGTGCTTCTCGGCGGCAAGGCATCGGATTTGGACAGCATCAATGCGGTGCGCCCGAGTACAGTCGATTTAAGCGGGCTGAAGATCAGCACGACGGTACAGAAAAAATTGAATCTGCCTTCGAATGTGACGAATATGGACGGCAGCTCCAACGTGACGGTGACCATCAAGGTAGAGGCGCTGACATCTAAGCAGCTGATGATCGACGACATCGAACAGCGCAACGTGCCAGACGACTTAACGGTCACGAAAATGGAAAATGCGTCGGTAACCGTCAAAATTGAGGGTACGAGCAGCGAATTGTCGACCCTCGACAGCAAGGATTTAAGCGCCTGGATCGATTTTTCAGATGCGGCAGAGGGCACCGGATCCTACGACATTCAGGTCACAACCGATAAAGGGACGATCAAATCCGTCTCACCGTCTTCCACGTCTGCGACCCTCAAATCGAAAAATTAATAAGGTAAAAATTATATATGGATAAATTCAACAAATCAAAGATTTGGAAAAACAAAAATGTTCGGAGAGCGATTCCGCTGTGTATTGCCATTCTCTTTTACCTGATCATGACCCATCTCGATCTGATCGGAAGGGGCATCGCGTTTCTTGTCAATTTCATTTTGCCGGTCATCGTCGGGATCGTTCTGGCCTACATCATGGACCCGCCAATTCGGAATATCGAAAAGAAGTTCAGTGAACGTGGGGTGAACCACGCGAGGGGAAAAGCCATTGCGATCGTCATTGTGATCATACTCGTCTCGCTGGCGATGCTGATCATTGCGGTGGTGCCGCAGGTCCTCAGCAGTGTAGTGAAATTTGCGACGAGCAAAACCTCTTACCATGGGGCGCTGCAGCAGTTTGTCGACAATATCGCGAAACGCCACGTCGATATGAAGTCGGCGTTTTCCGCGATCGACAACATGCTCGACAAAATGCAAAGCCAGGTTCAAGATCGATTGGTTTCCGGCTCCGGCTCCGGCGGAAAACACGTGCTCAATTTTATCATCGATTTTATTTTGGCCATCTATTTTCTGGCGGACAAGAAGCGCGTGCAGCGCAACGCGCGCAATTTTTTCAGGCTTTCGATGCGGGACACCACCTACGTCAAGGTTTCATCGGTCTGGAAACGCTGTGACCGCATTTTTATCAAATTTTTATTCTGCGAAGTGATCGACGCGCTGATTGTCGGCTGTGCCAACGCCGCATTCATGCTGATCTGTCAAATGTCCTACGTGCCGATGATTTCCGTGGTGGTCGGTTTGACGAACCTTGTGCCGACCTTTGGACCGATTATCGGCGCTGTCGTCGGTGCCTTTGTCTTAATGATGAACAATCCGATCCACGCGCTGCTGTTTTTGGCCTTTACGGGTATCCTTCAGGCCCTCGACGGTTACATGATCAAGCCGAAGCTTTACGGTGACACGCTGGGTGTGCCGGGCATTTGGATTTTGATCGCGGTCGTCATTGGAGGCCGCGTACTTGGCATGTGGGGCATGCTGCTGGCCATTCCGATTGTCGCCATTCTCGACATCGTGATCCGCGAAACCCTGCTGCCCTTTATGGAAGAAAGAAAAATTAAACGGGAAGTGCGGGCGGCAGAACGCGCCGTGCACGATACCGAGGAAATGGACGCGCTCGAACTGCTGATGGCGCTTCAGAACGATACACAGGAAAAAGAAGAATAATCACGCACAATAAAAATAACGATCAGGAGAAAATCTCCTGGTCGTTATTTTTTGCTTAAATGCGATTATTTTTTTATGTTTTCAGGCTTTTCTGGACCGATGT
The DNA here is from genome assembly GCF_903789625.1 of uncultured Pseudoramibacter sp. Lineage (NCBI taxonomy): Bacteria > Bacillati > Bacillota > Clostridia > Eubacteriales > Eubacteriaceae > Pseudoramibacter > uncultured Pseudoramibacter sp. Next base: position 84,218 of record NZ_CAIFFF010000007.1, read on the forward strand.
GGTTGATGGCCGAAACCAATGCGCGAATTGACGCGACGATGATATCGTTGTCGATACCGGCGCCCCAAACTTCGCGGTTGTCGTTCAGAGTCAAGCCGATGTACGCGACAGCACGAGAGCTGGAGCCCCTTTCGAGGGCGTGTTCGCTGTAGGCTAAATCTTTAATTGGCGTGTGAATGTGCTGAATGACGGTGTTGGTAACCGCATCGATACGGCCGTTGCCGATTTCGCTGTATTCGCCGATATCGCCTTCGTTGTTGATGGTCAAATGCGCGCGGATTCTGCCATCTGGAAGCTGTTCAAAATGCGCAGCCGGAATGCTGAAGTAATCTTCCTTGTTGACGTAGTGATCGTTGAAAATCTGATAGACTTCCTTTGGCTGAAGTTCGCGGTGTCCGTGGTCGGATACGTTCTTGACCAGATTGCGCATGTGGTCGCGCATTTTCTTCGGCAGGTTGAAGCCGTAATTGTGTTCGAGGATGAAGCCGATTCCGCCCTTGCCGGATTGAGAGTTGATGCGGATGACATCCTTGTCGTACTGGCGGCCGAGATCTTCGGGGTTGATGGTCAGATACGGCACATCCCAATGGTGATCTTCGCTTTCCCGCGCCATTTTCATCCCCTTGGCGATGGCATCCTGATGGCTGCCCGAGAAGGCGGCAAAGACCAAAGCACCTGAGTAAGGCTGACGTTCGTAGACGTGCATCCGGGTATCCCGTTCGTAGGCTTCGCAGAGTTCTGGCAGATTGCTGAAGTCCAGCTTTGGATCGACGCCGTGGGTGTACATGTTGAGCGCCAATGTGATGATGTCGACGTTGCCGGTACGTTCGCCGTTGCCGAACAAAGTGCCTTCGACGCGGTCAGCGCCGGCGAGGAGGCCGAGCTCTGTATCGGCGACGCCGCAGCCGCGGTCGTTGTGAGGATGGAGCGAGAGCACGACGTTGTCACGGTATTTCAAATGCTTGCTCATGTATTCAATCTGGCTGGCGTAAACGTGGGGAAGGGACAATTCAACGGTGACCGGCAGGTTGATAATGGCTTTGTTTTCAGCGGTTGGCTGCCAGACGTCGAGGACGGCGTTGCAGACGTCGCAGGCGTAATCCACTTCTGTGCCGGTGAAGCTTTCCGGTGAGTATTCAAATTGGAAATTTCCCTGGGTTTCCTTGGCTAAATCGTTTAACATTTTGGCGCCGTCCACAGCCAGCTGTAAAATTTCTTCCTTAGATTTTTTAAAGACCTGTTCGCGCTGCTGACGTGACGTGGAATTGTAGAGGTGAACGATGGAATGCTTGCAGCCGTCCAACGCTTCAAAAGTTTTCTTGATGATGTGTTCCCGCGCCTGGGTCAGTACTTGAATGGTGACGTCGTCTGGGATCAAGTCCTGTTCGATCAAGGTTCTTAAGAATTCGTATTCCGTTTCGGATGCGGCCGGGAAACCGACTTCGATTTCTTTAAAGCCGACTTTGACTAAATATTTGAAATAGTCGATTTTTTCTTCGAGGCTCATCGGGATGATCAAGGCCTGGTTGCCGTCGCGCAGGTCGACAGAGCACCAAATCGGCGGGTGGTCGATGTATTCTTTATTCACCCAGTCCGTGCAGGGTTCCGGGGGCATGAAATAATTCCGTTTGTATTTTTTTGGATTCATCATTTGAATAGTCCTCCTCATAAAAGATTAATTGCTTTGCTTCCATAAAAAACGCCTCTATGCCAAAGCATAGAGGCGATGTAGGATTCGCTGTACCACTCTAATTCACATTTTATCGCTCAATAAACCAATGATCGCAAAATAAAATGCCTTGTTGCAGATACGTCTTTAGATCACTAAAGATTATACCCTCCTGCGATAACGGGCAGGACCCGGTGCGCCTAATAGGAAAACCCGTTCAGCCTTCCGCTCTGAGGCCAGTTCGAAAATGTTTGGCAGCTGCTTCACACCAGCCAGCAGCTCTCTGGACGCCTAGAATTTTTTAATATTCCTCTTCATTGCGTTGTGTTTATCTTAGCGGTAAAAAAATGAGATGTCAAGTAAAACTTTTGCATTGTACGCTTTTATCTGAGGTTTTGCATCGCCGTGCACATTTTAAATTTCATCAGGTATGTTATAATAAAAAAACAAAATTCAATGGATAGAGAAGGAAGATTCATGGCCATATCTTTTATTCATACCGGGGACATTCACCTGGAAAAAACTTTTCATTTTAAGAATCAGCAGCGTGATTTCGGCAAGGAGCACCGAATTGATCTATGGCTGACCTTTGATCAAATCATCAATACCGCCGAAAAAAATCACGTCGATTTTCTGATTATCAGCGGTGATTTATTCGATACGCCGGATATTTCGAGCAAGGCGCTCAAGCGCGTTGCCGAAAAATTTGCTCATTTGACCGAAACCGAAGTGGTCATCTGTCCGGGCAATCACGATTTTTACTCGCCCTCTGCTCTCTACGGACTGATCGAATGGCCTGAGAACGTCACGATTTTTACAAAGGGACAGATGGAATCGAAGTATTTCGAAGAAAAGGAAACCCGCGTTTTCGGCATCGGCTGGGCGAAGGATACCTACGAGGCAATGCCTTTTGACGGCAGCCACATCGATTTGTCTGAAACGGACAACAATATTTTGGTGCTCCACGGCGACGCCTACAATCAAATTTCGCAGTACATGCCCATTGATTTGGAGCTTTTCGATTATTTTGATTACGTTGCGCTGGGGCATATTCACAGGAGCGAACGGCTGACCCTTCGCGCGGCCTATTGTGGCTGTCCTGAGCCCTTGACCTTTAAAAATATCAATGAGCCGGGCATTTTCTACGGCCAAATTCATCATCACAGACTGGAGCTTCAAAAGATCGAGACCGGCAAGCGGAAATTTTTCCAGAAGACCCTTCGCGTGTCGCCAGAGATGACGCAGAACGATCTGCTCACGGCCTGTTCGGATTTGGGTGACGACGACAGCAAGCGGAAGGATTACTTCAGAATTTTTCTAAAGGGGTACGCCGGCGCCGATATCGACGTGGAAGAACTGAGAATGCAGCTGGCGCAGATGTTTTACTACGTCGAGGTAGACGACAAGAAGTTGCTGCCCAACATCGACGTGGACAAGCTGCTCGAGGAAAATCAAAACAATATGATCGGGCGGTTCATCCAGGAAATGCGCCGCAACGGGGACAATCCGACGGCCAGAAAAGCGCTGTATTACGGATTGGAAGGTTTGTTGAACAGTGAGGATAAAGGGTGAAAATCAAGACACTTCATTTAATTGCATTTGGAAAATTCAAGCAGACCACCATTGAACTCGACGACGGCTTTAATCTGATTTATGGCCCCAATGAAGCGGGTAAATCGACGATTCAGGCCTTTATCGAGGGGATGTTTTTTGGATTTTACAAGCCCTATCGGAAGCGCCGCACCTACAGCGAGGCGTACGCACAATATAAACCGCTGTACTCGGATCAGTACCGCGGCGCGATGATTTACGTCGATGAAATGGGGCGGGAAATCAGAATCGAACGGGATTTCTTAAAGGAACGGGACGGCGTCCGGCTTTTTGACAACATTACGGGAGAGGACATCACCGAGACTTTCCCTTACGACAACATTACGAAGCAGTACATGCCTTTGGGCTACCAGTCGATCAACTCGTCGATCTACAACAATACCGTCAATTTCAGGCAGATGGCGTCGAAAACCAACGCAGATTTGGCGAGGGAAATTAACGATAAGCTCATTGACATGGCCAACAACGACAGTGACATTTCCGTCCATCAGGTTATCGACTACCTTGATCAGAAGAAAAAAGCCGTCGGCACATTTCGCGCGACCAAATCCAATTACGGTATGGCCGTCCGCAACCGCAGTGAGCTGGAGGATAAGCTGGAAATTTCAGAGGAAAAATATCAGAAGATAAGGCTCAACCAGCGTAAAATCATGGATTACCGCGAGGAAGTGAAACGCCTCACCAGAGAGCAGGAGGACATCGCCGCAACTGAGGAGCGGCAGAAGGTCCAGGCCATCGAGGAGCAGAAGGACAAGCTTCAAAAAATCAAGGAAGAGGGCGAAGCTCTCGAAAAAGAGCTGGCCGCGTATCAGGCGGATGCGGAAAAATATAACATCGCGACCTACAACCGTCTGCAGATGCTGGAGGACGATCGAAGCCAGCTGAAGCGGCAGATCGACCGTTACGAGCAGCAGATTCGGGATATTGACCAGAATATCGAGAGCGGACAAAAAAAGGCGGACCGCCTCCGCGCCAAGGTGCGTCATTACAATGCGCTTCAGGTTGAAAGAGACCAGGAGGATTTAAAACGCATCCAGAGCCAGTACAGCAGGACAGAGAAAAAAGTCGAAAGACAAAACGAAAGTCTGCCGCTTTTCGAACGTCATCCCATTTCGGCCGGTGCGTCCATCGCAGGGCTGGCCGTCGGGATTTTGGTACTGCTGCTTTCCCTAATTAATCCCAGTCATGTGCTGCCAACCGGGGCGGCAATTGGGTTTGCCGTGGCCGGCGCAGTTATCGCGGTGTTTTTTGGATTGGCCTTTTACGCCACACACCGCCGATCAGCCCGTTTGGCCGAGACGGCAGCGAGCTTTGATCCGCAGGATCGGATTGCGACCCACTTGTCCATCTTAATGGAACGGTATCACGAGCCGCGGGATTTAGACGCGCTGAAGGCGCAGATGAATGCTATTTTGGACGCCTTCGACCGTTTGACGGCCGCAGATCAGGATTTGTCCAATTTGACCGTTCAAAAGCAGAGCCTTGAAACACAAATCGAAAGCTACCGCGATAAAATCGACAAGGATCAGCAGGCCATCGAAGAAGTCTTGAAACCGCTGGGGATTTCTAGACTCGAGGATTACAGACAAGGGCTCGACCACGAGCGCAAGGCTTTGGACATCCAGGCGAAGATCGCGGCCAACCACCAGCTGTACAGCGATTTAGAGGGTGAAAATTACATCCGCGTTTCAAGCGAATCGGATCTGTTTCAGGAAGGCAAGCAGCGCAAACGTGCGGTGAAAAGAAGCATCGCGTCGGCTCAGCGGGAAATGGCAAGGCTCGAGGGAGAAAATCAAACCCTTGCGGATGAAGTGGACTCACCGGTTGCCCTCCGCGAAAAAATTGACGGGATTAACGCGCAGATCGCTGCTTATGAAGAAGAAATCCGCGCCTGCGATATGGCGGAATCCTTTTTCATGCGTTACCAGAAAGAAACCCACCGCAGTCAGGCGGGCAGCCTCAACGAGCGCATTGGCAGTATTTTGAAAAAGATCACGAACAAATATCGCGAAGTCCGCATTGACGACAAGCTGAACATCAAGGTTTTGGATCCGCAGACGTCAAATCTGATCGATCTCAATCAGCTCTCTGGCGGGACTATCGACCAGATCTATTTCGCGCTGCGGTTCGGCATTCGCGAAATTGTCGACGAACAGCGGGTGCTGCCCTTCATTTTGGACGATCCCTTTGTGCAGTACGACGACAAACGCAGAAAAGAAGGCATGCTATTCTTGAGCCGAGTGGCAAAGGACGACCAGGTCATTTTGCTGACATGCAGCCAAAACGAAAAACAGATTTTGGACCAGGAAGACATCCCGTACACGGGCATCAGTTTGTAAAGGATCCGCAGCATGATTTCGTGGCTATTATTTAAACAAATTGTCGTTCTTTTCGTGATGATGGGGATGGGCTGGCTTGTTGTCAAAATTAAGTTCCTAAAACCGGAAGATTCGAGGATTTTGTCAGTCGTCTGTTTGTATCTTGTCGTGCCGTGCATGCAGATTGAGGCCTTTCAAATCCACTATTCGGATACGATTCTCAACGGTTTTCTTCTCGCGCTTTTGTCCGCCTGCATCATGCACGCGATGCTATTTGGCATCACTTACGGGGTCAGCCGTCCCTTTCACTTGACCAATGTGGAGCGGGGTTCCCTGATCTACACCAACGCGGGCAATTTGATTGTGCCGCTGGTGACCAGTGTATTAGGGCGCAACTGGGTCATTTACGCGAGTGCGTTCATGTTCGTTCAGGCGCTTTTGCTCTGGTCCCACGGCAAGATGATGATGCAGCCAGGCGGCAGGATTGACTTTAAGAAAGTGTTTTTAAACGTCAATATCATTGCGACCTTATTGGGCGTTTCACTGTTCTTGGGCCATGTTGAAATTCACGGCATCCCAAGTGACGTGCTAAACGGCGTTTCTCAAATGCTCGGGCCGATCAGCATGATCACCATCGGCATGGTGATTGCAGGTGTGGATTGGGGGAAGGTCTTTACAAACCGCAGAATCTACGCCATTACCCTCATGCGGATGATCGGATTTCCCCTTCTCGCGATTTTAGTACTCAAATTCATTCCCATTTATCAATTGGCAGCCAATGGGAAAAAGATTCTGCTGGTGTCGCTGCTGGCGGTTACAGCGCCGTCGGGGGTCACAATTCCACAGATGGCTCAGATTTACGGCGGCGACGCGGATTATGCCGGTTCGATCAATGTGTTGACGACCCTGTGCAGCATTGTGACGATGCCGATTATGATCTACATTTATCAATTATAAGGTCGCTGTGGTGACGTAAATAATTGAGACATAATGGCATCAACGAAAACGTTTTTGATTGACATTTTTCAGTTTAAACGTTAAAATAATCACAATAAAGAATAATTGAATTGCGTAGACAAGGGCGTCTGAAGCAATAGCTTCAGACGCCTTATTCTTTATTGAAATGATCATCGGAGAGAAAAGCGTCTAGCTCCAGATGAGAAGATTACAGAAGGAGGTAAGTGATGGAAAAAACTGTAAAAAGTGAAAAAAAAGGATTCCACATGTCGCTGACGACGCAGATTTTACTTGCGACAGTCGGAGGACTGGTTTTCGGAACGATTGTAGGGGGATGGGCGGCCAATATTAAATTTATTGGGACCATATTCTTGCGGTTGATTCAGATGTCAGTCGTTCTGCTCGTAATGACCTCTGTCGCCGGTGCGGTTGGATCCGGAACGAAGGGTGTCGGCAAGATGGCCCTGCACACTTTCAAGTGGATTATCATCTTCACCATTTTTGCCGCAGGTCTCGGCGTGGTGCTTTCGATGCTGATTCAGCCTGGTGTCGGTGTTAAATTGACCGGAACGGTTAAAGCGACGAAGGTGCAAAACACGTCCCTTATCGACACGATTACTAATTTTGTGCCGACCAACGTTTTGGAATCGATGGCCAACGGAGATATGATTCCTTGTATCGTTTTTGCTTTGTTCTTCGGCGCAGGCATGATGAAGTACAAGAAGGATACTGGCAAGACGAATATTGAAGAATTTCTCAAAGGCGTCAACGTCATCATCACAAATATCATCGAATTTGTCATGAAGATCGCCCCGATCGGGATTTTCTGCCTGCTCGCCGATGTTGCGGGAAGCACGGGCCTTAAAGTCGTTGTGCCTATGATCAAATTCCTTGGTCTGCTCTTAATTGGCGACTTGATCCAGTTTGCAATCCTCGCACCGTTAACGGCAGCGCTGACAAAAACAAATCTCGCAAAATATCCAAAGAAATATTCTAAAATGTCGATCATGGCGCTGACGACAACATCAAGTGCGGTCTGCCTGCCGACCAAAATGCAGGATGAAGTGGAAAAATTCGGTGTCAGTCGCCGTGTTGCAGATTTTACCGGCCCAATTACCATGTCGATGAACAGCTGTGGCGCCGCACAATGTTATGTAGCCGCGATCTTCTTCATGGCTCAATCTACGGGCGTCGCGATGACTCCTTATCAGATTTTCATGGCGATTCTGCTGTCTTGTTTGATGTGCATGGGGACGATTTCTGTCCCAGGCGGATCGATTATTGTCTACACTTTCTTGGCTTCTACGATGGGACTTTCGATGGATTCCATCGCCATTCTGATCGGGATTGACTGGTTCGCGGGCATGTTCCGTACTGTTATGAATGTCGATGTCGACGTCATGGTTGCCATGCTGGTCTCCGGCAAACTCGGTGAACTGGATTACGATGTCTTTAACGGAAAGAAGACCGTCAAATATGAAGAACTGGCAGAGTAATCTGTAAGATGTGAAAAAATTCAGATTTTATCAATCAGTTGTCTGTCAATTTGATGTGTAGAGTAGAGCGGTTATTTTACCTGTGTTATGAAGGGGCTGTGAAAAAACACAGCCCAATGAAAGAAGGACCTGAGACTCTTGTGAA
>NZ_CAIFFF010000008.1:0-86117 GCF_903789625.1 uncultured Pseudoramibacter sp.
GTGGCGTCGGCGACACACTGGCACCGCGTCTGATCGCCGATATCGGCGACGTCAGGCGCTTCAAGAGCGCCAAAAGCTTGGTCGCTTATGCCGGAATCGACGCGCCACCGTACCAGTCCGGACAGTTCACAGGAACGAGACGGCACATCTCCAAAAGAGGATCATCGGCCATACGAAAAACCGGCTACGAAGTCATGCGCTCACTCAAATCACACGCCGAACCGAAAGATAACGCGGTTTATCAGTTTATTCTCAAAAAAGAAGCTGAGGGCAAACCGAAGAAAGTCGCCAACATAGCCGGGCTGAACAAGTTCCTAAGAATTTATTACGCCCGTGTGATGGCCGTTTACGGCTGCTGATCGCGGTTCAAACAAATATTTCTTTTCAGATCGGGTTCACGTCCGGTCTTTTTGTGATGCAGGAAATCAGCATCTAATTATTTTTATTTTACGCTTGACTTTTGTTAGCAGGTTTTTACGCGTATTTTTGGGAAGCAAAAAATCCGCAGTCTGATTAAAAACAAACTGCGGATGGTTTTTTGAAAAAGAAAGAATTAATAATTGGTCAAATTGGCGAGGGCTTTCACCGTCTCCAGCACGATGCGGCGGTTCATCTTGTCGAAGAGTTCGGCGGATTCCCGGCTGTATTCGACGACGGGATCGTTCTGCCCGTAGGCGCGCAGGCCGATGCCCTGGCGCAGCTGCGACGTCGCAGTCAAATGATCGATCCACGCCGCATCGACCTGTCGGAGCAGGACTAAACGTTCCATATTGTTCGCGAGGGTTTCGCCGAATTCAGCGACGTGATCCGCGTGAAGGGCTTTAAATTTAGCCACGAGCGCCTGCTTCAGCGTGTCGAGGTCGCGGATTTGGACGAGATCGTTCTGCGGAATCGCGATGTTGTAAGCCTTGAGCTTTTGGATAAACTGTTGGGTGTCGACCTTGAAATCGTCAGTGACGCATTCGTTGATGATCGCGTCGGCCGCGTCGTCGGCCATCGCGTCGATCTGGCCGGCGAGGCTGTCACTTTCCAAAACCGCCTGGCGTTCCTTGTAAATCAAATCCCGCTGACGGCTGATGATGTCGTCGTATTTGAGCACGTTCTTGCGCTGGTCGGCATTTTTGGCCTCGATCAGATCCTGAGCCGCCTTGACTGCCCGCTCCGCGGCCCCACCGACAATGGGCTTATCTTTAGGATAACCTACGTATTTGGCAATTAGTTTTTCAGCCCTCGGCCCGCCGAAAATTTTGAGCAGATTGTCCTCGAGGGAAAGGTAAAACTGCGAGACTCCCGGGTCGCCCTGGCGGCCCGAGCGGCCGCGGAGCTGATTGTCGACCCGTTCCGACTCGTGGCGTTCCGTCCCAATCACGCAGAGACCGCCGGCCTCCCGCACGCCAGGCCCCAGCTTGATGTCGGTGCCCCGGCCGGCCATGTTCGTCGAAATGGTCACGGCGCCCCGCTGTCCGGCCTGGGCGACGATTGTGGCTTCCTCGGCGAGGTGCTTGGCGTTGAGCACCCGGTGGGAAATGCCCGCGCGATTGAGTGCCGCGCTGAGCTTTTCCGACGCGTTGACCGACGCCGTGCCGATGAGCACCGGCTGTCCCTTTTTCAGACAGGCCTTCACGTGAGCCGTCACGGCGCGCAGCTTGGCGCGTTCGGTCGTGAAAATTTGGTCCGGCTTGTCGACACGATGCACCGGTACATTCGTCGGAATCGAGACGACGTCCATGTGGTAGACGCTGCGGAATTCGTCGGCCACCGTTTGAGCCGTGCCGGTCATGCCGGCGATTTTGTCAAAATGTCTAAAATAATTTTGAATCGTAATCGTCGCGAGGGTCTTGGTCTCGCTGTTGATCGTAACGCCCTCTTTGGCTTCAATCGCCTGGTGCAGGCCGTCGGAGAACTGTCTGGAGGGCATGATCCGCCCGGTGTATTGGTCGACGATGACGACCTTGCCGTTCTGGACGATGTAATCCACACCGTTTGCCATCATGCCGTTGGCGTAGAGGGCCTTTTCGATATCGTGAACCACCATGGTGTTGCCCGGGGCGGCCAGATTGTCGACGTGGTAATAGGCTTCGGCCTTGGCGATGCCGGATTCAGTCAGGGTGATGACTTTGTCCTTTTCCTCTTTTTCGTAGTCGTCTTCGGCCAAAGATTTGATAAACCGGTCCGCCCGCTCGTATTCGCCGGCGTCCCGGGTTTCGCTGCCGGAGATGATCAGCGGCGTGCGGGCTTCGTCGATTAGGATCGAGTCCGCCTCGTCGATAATCGCGAAATGGCGGCGGGGCTGCACCTGATCGTCGAGATTGGCGGCAATGTTGTCCCGGAGGTAGTCGAAGCCGAACTCGCTGCTCGTCCCGTAGGTGATGTCGCATTGGTAGGCGGCCTTGCGCGCAGCCGTCGGCATGCCGCTCGTGACCAGCCCGGTCGTGAGCCCGGCGAACGCGAAGACTCGGCCCATCTGCTCGGCGTCGCGCTTCGCCAAATAATCGTTGACCGTGACGACGAAGACGCCTTTGCCCGAGAGCGCGTTCAAATACGCCGGCATGATGGCCACCAGCGTCTTGCCCTCGCCGGTTTTCATCTCGGCGACGCACCCGTCGTTGAGCACCAGGCCGCCGAGGACCTGCACCGGAAAGGGCCGCATCCCGAGCACCCGGCAGGCCGCCTCGCGGATCAGCGCGAAGGCGTGGATCTTGATATCTTCTTCCGTCGCGCCGTCGCGCAGCTTCTGCTTCAGCGCCTCGGTGATCGTCAGAAACTCCGGGTTGGCGAGCTTGTGATAAATGGATTCGAGATCCAAAATCTGCTCGACCTGGCTGCGGTAATGACTGATGTGGAATTGGTTAAAAATCGCGTCTATTTTTTCGTATCTCATAAAGATAATCATATCACAGAATACACACCGATAAGCTATTTTTCGGCATAAAACTTAAAGTGCAAAAGCCGCCGGTCAAATTCATCTTGACATCGTTTTCTAGTCGTGTTAAGATAAACCTACAAAACAAAATATTTCCGATTTGATTCAAAATTTGGAGAGTTGGAGAATGGGATGGAAATGCAGAGTCCTGTTTAATGGATTGCGAGATCTGAAGTCGTGTACGAGATTGCGCAGTTTATTAAGCAGGGCTTTTTGTATTTTCAAGAGTTGAACACATCGGGGAGGATGTAAATGAAACAGTATATTTTGGTTATGGATCAGGGCACAACCGGCTCACGCGGCGTCATCTACGACGAAACCGGCAATGTCGTCGCCATTGATTACGCGGAATACAAGCAGTATTATCCACAGTCCGGCTGGTGGGAACAGGACGCCAACGACGTCTGGCAGGTCACTTTGAAAACCTCGCAGAACGCGATCGCCAAAGCCGGCATCACAGGCCAGGACATCAAGGCCATCGGCATCACCAACCAGCGGGAAACGACGGTGATGTGGGACAGCGAAACCGGCGAGCCGGTCTATCACGACATCGTCTGGGGCTGCCGCCGGACCGCGCCGATCGTCGAACGCCTCCGTCAGGAAGGCTACAACGCGATGTTTAACCACAAGACGGGGCTGGTGCTCGACCCGACCTATTCCGGGACGAAGATCAGATGGATCCTCGACAACGTGCCGGAAGCGGCGGAAAAGGCGAAACAGGGCAAACTTAAATTCGGGAACATCGACTGCTGGCTCCTTTGGAATCTCACCTGCGGCCGGGTGCACGCGACGGACTGCTCCAACGCGGCGCGGACGCTGCTGTTCAATCCCTACGAAGGCAAATGGGACAATGCCTTGATCGAAGCGCTGGACGTGCCAGCGGAAATCCTGCCGGAGGTCAAGGATTCGGTGGGCTATTTCGGCACAGCTGATCCCAAATGGTTCGGCGCAGAAATTCCAATCACCGGTATCGCCGGCGACCAGTCGGCCGCGTTGTTCGGTCAGGCCTGCTTCGAAGAGGGCAGCGCGAAAAATACCTACGGTACCTCCGCTGTGCCGCTGATGTTCACCGGTGACAAGGCGCCGCGGACTGAAACGGGACTGATGACCTTAGCCTGGGGCATCGACGGCCATCTGTCCTATTCGATGGGCGCGTCTATTCTGATTGCCGGTCAGGTGGTGCAGTGGCTCAGAGACAAGATGCAGTTCTTCGAAAAATCCGGCGAATCGGAAGCCATGGCGGCCAGCATCCCCAATAACGGGGGCATTTTCTTTGTACCGGCCTTTACCGGCCTCGGCGCGCCGTTCTACGATCCGAAGGCCAGAGGGATGATCATCGGCATCACCGCGGACACGACTCAGGAACAAATCACCCGGGCGGCCCTCGAATCCATGGCGTATCAGACGCGGGATCTGCTCGAAGACATGGCCGAACATTCAGGCATCGCCCTCAAGGAACTCAAGGTGGACGGCGGAGCCTCCCAGAACGACTTCCTGATGCAGTTCCAGGCGGACATCCTCAACTGCCGCGTCATCCGTCCGAAGGATATCGAGACCACAGCCAAAGGCGCCTGCTACCTCGCGGGGCTGGGCTGCGGCGTCTGGAAGGATCAAAGTGAGCTCAAGGACTTGTGGGAAGCGGACAAGGTGTTCGAACCGCGCATGGGCGATACGGAACGGGAAGCGCTCTACGAACAATGGCGCGAAGCCGTAAAGCGCTCCTCAAACTGGGCGCGCGAATGAGCGGCGCAAAGCGCGGCTGGCATCAGCCGTCAGCCTTTCAGGTGATCCCGTCGATCCGCCGCCTCGGCGATTTGGAGTGGGCGCTAAAGAGCGAACGGCAGACGATTCTGCTCACCGGGGCAGACATTGCCAGTCTGCCGCTGCTCGCCCAAAAGGTCCACGACGCCGGGAAACGGGTGCTCATCAATATGGAGCTTCTCGGCGGATTTGGTCGAGACGAGGTCGGGATCAAGCTGCTCAAGCATTACTTCAAGGTCGACGGCGTCATGTCCACCGATCGGATGCGCCTCGGGATGGCGCGCAACATCGGCCTGTACACGATCCAGCGTTTTCTGATCTCTGATTCCAAGGCACTGGACACGACCCTTCGGATTTTGAAATCCACCCGGGCGCAGGCGGCTGAAATTCTGCCGGCGAAGGTCGCGGTGGACGTGCTGCCCGAGCTTCGCAAGGTGACAGCCATCCCGCTTTGGGCCGGCGGCTTCATTCAGACTCCAGAAGAGATCCAGGCGGTCGAACGGGCCGGATTTAATGGCGCCACCACCAGTGAAAGGCATTTGTTTTAGAGGGAATGAGGATGAACGAAAGTTCAGATCACAATAGAGAGGTGTGTGAAAATGGAAAAATATCTGTTGGGGCTCGACAACGGCGGGACCATGTCTAAGGCGGCCCTGTACGATTTAGAGGGGCATGAAATCGCGGTGTCCAGCCGGAAAACCGAGCTGATTCAACCTCAGCCGGGGTTTACCGAACGGGACAGCAACGAAATGTGGGCGGCCAACGTCGGCGCGATCCGCGCGGTGATCGCCCAGGCCGGCATCGACAGCGGGCAGATTGTCGGCGTCGCGGCGACCGGCCACGGCAACGGCGTCTACCTGACCCAGGCGGACGGCTCGCCGGCCTACAACGGCATCATCTCGACGGATTCCAGAGGCAATGAATTTGCAGCGCAGTGGCAGCAGGACGGCACTTTTGAAAAAATTCTGCCGAAGACCATGCAGTCCTGCTGGGGCGGCCAGCCGACGACGATCATCAAATGGTTTTTAAAGTACCAGCCGGAGGTGATCGAACGGACCCGCTGGGTCTTCATGTGCAAGGATTTCATCCGCTTCAAGCTCACCGGCGAGGCCTACGGGGAAATCACCGATTATTCCGGGTCGTCGCTGATGAACGTCCGGGACGTCTGCTACGACAAAGACCTCCTGGCGGAAATGGGCCTCGAATGCATTTACGACAAGCTGCCGCCGCTGCGCTACTCCGGCGAAATCTGCGGCTACGTGACCGAAGAAGCGGCGGGGTTGACCGGGCTGAAGGCCGGCACGCCAGTGGCCGGCGGTTCGATGGACATTCACGCGTCGGCGATGGCCGTCGGTGTCACCGACGAATCGGCGATGTGCGTGGTCGCCGGAACCTGGAGCATCAACGAGTACATCAGCAAAAAGCCGGTGGTTGACAAGGATTTGTTCATGACGTCGATCGACACGATCCCGGGCTATTGGATGATTCTCGAAGGCAGCCCCACCTCGGCCTCCAATCAGGAATGGTTTTTGACGGAGGTGCTCAAGGGCGTCGACCTCCACGACCGGGGCATTTACGACTACGCCAACGAAGCGGTGGCCCGGGCCGGGGACGACGACAAGGGATTGGTTTTCCTGCCGTTTTTGTTCGGCAGCAACGTCAATATGAACGCCAAGGGCGCCTTCATCGGGCTGCAATCCTGGCACACCCGGGACGACATGCTCCGTGCGGTGTACGAAGGTATCGTCTTCAGCCACAAATACCACATCGAAAAGCTGCTCAAATACCGGGATGCTCCGGATTTGATCCGGATGGCCGGCGGCGTTGCCAAATCGAAGATCTGGGTGCAGATGTTCGCGGACATTCTGCAGGTGCCGATCGAAGTGGCCCGCAGCCAAGAGCTCGGCGCCCTCGGCTCGGCGATCAACGCCGGTGTGGCCGTCGGGGTCTTCCCGTCCTTTAAGGAGGCGTCGGAGCAGATGGTCGACGTCATGTACACGGCCCAGCCGGACCTGTCGAAGAAGGACGTCTACGACAGGAAATACCGGCGCTATCTCAAGGTCATCGACGCTCTCGACGGCGTCTGGGACGATTGGAATGAATGAAATTGTGCGTGTGTGCGTAAAGAATCGAAGGATCATATGGATTTAAAATTAAAAGGTAAAAATGCGATTGTCACCGGCGCCTCGCGGGGCGTCGGCCGCGCCGTGGCCCTCGGGCTGGCGAGAGAAGGGGTCAATCTCGTTGTGACGGCCGGACATATAGAAGGCGCGGAAAAAACAGCTGAGGCGGCGAGAGCCCTCGACGTGCAGGCGACGGCTTTGGCCGCGGATTTCGCCGATCCGGCCCAGGTCACGGCGATGATGGCGAAGGCGGAGGCTGCCCTCGGCGAGATGGATATCCTGATCAACGACGCGGGAATCTTCCTTCAGGGCTGGTGTCAGGACATCAGCCTCGAAGATTGGCAGCGGACTTTTAACGTCAATTTGACGGCGTCCTTTTTGACATCCCAGTACTTCGCGAAGGCGAATCTCGACGCCGGGCGGGGCGGCAAAATCATCAACGTCAATTCCCAGGCGGCCTTTCACGGCTCGACGACCGGTCACGTGCATTACGCGGCGTCCAAGGCCGGCATGGCGGCGATGACCATCTCGATGGCCAGAGAGCTTTCGCCGAAGGGGATCACGGTCAACGCGGTGGCGCTGGGAATTGTGGCAACAGATATGATTGCGAAAAGCATGGCCGAGCATCCAGGTTATTACGAAAGCCGGATTCCGATCGGGCACGTCGCGAAGCCTGAGGAGGTCGCGGACGTCATCGTCTTTCTGGCTTCAGCGCCGGCAGGCTACATGACCGGCGCGACGGTCGACCTCACCGGCGGCATGCTGATGCGGTAAGGAAACAAAAGGGAGGAGCAAAATTTGAAAGCTGAAAATCAAAAAATATACGACGTGATCGTCATCGGCGGCGGGATCACCGGCACCGGGATCATTCACGAGCTGGCGAAATACGACATCGATGTGGCGCTTTTAGAGCGCAAAAACGACATCGGTATGGGCGCGACGAAGGGCAACGGCGGGGTGGTGCACCCCGGCTACGACCCCCATCCCGGGACCCTCAAGGCGAAGCTGAATCCCCGGGGCGCGCGGATGTACCCGCAGCTGGCGAAGGATCTCGATTTCAATATCCGTCACACGGGCACCCTCGTCGTCGCTTATTCTGAACAGGATTTGAAGAAGGTCGATGAACTCTGTGACAACGCGCGGATCAACGGCGTCGAACAGGTCGAACGCATCGACGCGGCCCAGCTGCAGAACAGGGAGCCCAACATCAACAAAAAAGCTCTCGGTGCGCTTTTAGCCCACACGACGACGATGATCGATCCCTTCGAGGTGGCGGTGGCCTTTGCCGAAAACGCCAAGGTGAACGGCACCGATATTTTCTTGGAATCCGAAGTGACGGGTATGTCGAAAGACGCGGACGGCAATTTTACGGTTCAGACGAACCACGACACCTATCGGACCCGCTACATCGTCGACGCGGCGGGCATTTACGCCGACGACGTCGCCGCGATGGCCGGGATTCACGAGTACAAAATTCAAGGCCGGCACGGCAATCTATGCGTTGTCGATAAAAACCTGCCGACGCCGATTCACACGGTCATGTTCCCGTGCCCGAGCCCGGACACCAAAGGGATCGCGTTGATCCCAATGGCCCACGGCAATTACATCATCGGCTCCACGGCGACGATGCGCACGGACAAAGAAGACACGAGCAACGACGCGAAGGGCATTCAAGATCTGCTCAACGGTGCCCATCATCTGATTCCGGGCTTTGACGACGGATCGGTCATCCGCACCTTCGCGGGGCAGCGGCCGGTGGCGTTAAACAACGACAACGACTTCTGGATCTGCGAATCGGAAACCGTGCCGCACTTCATCCACGCGGCGGGCATTCAATCGCCGGGGGCGGCCTCTTCGCCGGGGATCGCCGAATACGTCCGCGATTTATTAGCGGACGCAGGGCTCGATCTGAAACCCCGACCGGGCTACAACAAGTACCGCAAGGCGCCGGTGGATTTCAGCGAATGCACCGACGAGGAAAAGGACCAAATTATCGCGCAGGACCCGCGCTACGGCCAGATTGTCTGCCGCTGCGAAACGGTCACGGAAGGCGAAATCGTCGCGGCGATTCACCAGACCCTCGGTGCGCGGACCGTCGAAGGGGTCAAACGCCGCACCCGCGCGGGCATGGGCCGCTGCCAGAGCGGCTTCTGTCAGTTCAAGGTCATGAAGATTCTGGCGCGGGAGCTGGGTATTCCGGAAGAAGAAGTGAAGTTCGAAGAAGACCATTCGCCGGTTTTGTTTGGGCCTGTGAAGAGATAAAGGAGAATCAGAGTGAAGACTTATCAATACGATGTGGTAGTGGTCGGCGGCGGGCCGGCCGGTCTGGCGGCGGCCCTCTCGGCCAAAAAGCAGGGCGCCAGCGTGGCGATTCTCGAACGCAACGCGGAACTCGGCGGCATTCTCGAGCAGTGCATTCACGCCGGGTTTGGCCTCCACGTTTTCAAGGAAGAGCTGACCGGCCCGGAATACGCAGAACGGTTCATCGATCAGGTTGTGGATCAGGACATCGACGTGTTTTTGAACACGATGGCGCTGGACATTACCAAGGACCGCCACGTCTCGGCGATCTGCGGCGAAGGGGTGCTCCATTTTGAGGCGGGGGCTGTGATCCTCGCGATGGGCTGCCGGGAACGGACCCGGGGCGCCATCCGCATCCCAGGGGATCGCGGCGCCGGCGTGTTCACCGCCGGAATTGCCCAGCGCTACATTAACCTTGAAAACATGAAACCCGGGAATCGCGCGGTCATTCTCGGCTCAGGGGACATCGGGCTGATCATGGCCAGACGCTTGACCCTCGAAGGTATCGAGGTGGAAGGGGTTTACGAAATCATGCCTTATCCCAATGGGCTGTACCGCAACATCATCAATTGTCTGGACGATTTTGACATTCCGCTGCATTTGTCCACAACGATTACGCGGATCAACGGCAAGGACCGCGTCCATTCGGTAGAGGTCGCACAGGTGGACGAACACCGCAATCCGATTCCGGGAACCGAACGGGAAATCCCCTGCGATACGGTGCTGCTTTCGGTCGGGCTGATCCCCGAAAACGAGCTGAGCCGGAAGGCGGGCGTGCCCCTCGATCCGGTGACAAAGGGACCGATCGTCGACGAAAATCTCGAGACGGCGGTGCCGGGGATTTTCGCCTGCGGCAACGTCCTGCACGTGCACGACGTCGTCGACTACGTGACGGCGGAAGCACAGGAAGCCGGTGAAAAAGCGGCCCTTTACGCCAGAAACGCGTTGCAACATTCGGAACAACAGCTCGCCGTGAAGGCCGAGGGCGCGGTGCGCTACACGGTGCCGGGCTTTGTCGATCCGGCGGACGGCGCGGACAAGCAGATCAAATTCAGAGTCGGCGCGCCGATTGCAAGCGGTGTGACCGTCATCCGCTCAGGCGGACAGGAAATCTACCGGGAAAAGAAGGCCCATCGTTTTCTGCCGAGCAATATGGAAATTCACACGGTCAAATGCGATGCCCTCGCAGGCTGCGCGGAACCGCTGACCGTGACAGTTGAAACCCAGGCATAATGAGGAGGCCAGAATGAAAAAAGTAAAAATGAGCTGTACGACCTGCCCGAACAGCTGTGAGCTTTTAGCGACGATTGAAGACGACCAGGTGGTCGCGGTAGAAGGCAATTTGTGCAAACGGGGCGTCGATTTTGCAGAGAGCGAATGGCGCTGCCCAGTGCGGACGCTGACATCGACGATGATCCTCGACACTGGCGCCAAGGCAGTGCTCGTGCCGGTGCGCTCGGCTAAGCCGATTCCGAAGGCTGTGATGAAGGACGCGATGCAGGCCATTCGGGCGAAACATTTGCATCACGCCGTCAAAATGGGCGAATCGCTGATCGCCAATGTGGCGGGGACCGGCGTCGACATCGTCGCGGCCAAAACCGTCAGGATGTAGGCGGACGCGATGCTAGTTAAAATGAGTGCGCTTCTGAAAGAAGCTTACGACAAGCACGTCGGCGTCGGCGCCTTCAACACACCGAATTTAGAGGCGGTGCGTGCGACGATTGCGGCCGCTGAGGCGCGGGGCGAGGGTGTCATTCTTCAGCACGCTCAGCTTCACGAATCCCTGATGCCGATGGACGTGATCGCGCCGGTGATGCTCGACGCGGCGAAACGCGCGTCGGTGCCGGTCGCCGTGCACCTCGATCACGGTGAAGATCTGGATTATTTAAAGCGGGCGCTGGAGCTGGGCTTCACATCGATCATGATCGACGCCTCGGCCCAACCTTACGAGGACAATGTGGCGGTCACGAAGGCAGCGGTCGAGATGGCCAAGGCCTACGACGCGGACGTCGAAGCGGAGCTCGGCCGGGTCATCCGCCCGGCCTCTGGCGGCGGCACGGACGATCCCGACAATCTGCCGCCTGACGCGGCCTACACCGATCCGGCGGCGGCCAAGGCCTTCGTCGACGCGACGGGGGTCGACTGTCTGGCCATCGCTTTTGGCACGGCTCACGGGGTCTACACGTCTAAGCCGGTGCTCGACGTGAACCGGGTTGCCGAGGTACGGGAGGCGGTGCAGTTGCCGCTGGTCATGCACGGCGGTTCCGGCGTCACTGATGACGAAATGCAGAAGGCCATCGCAAACGGCATCTGCAAAATCAATTATTTTACGTACATGTCCTTAGCTGGCGGCGCCGGCGTCCGGGCGCTAATCGACAGTGCCGACGACCCGGCTGGCCTGCGCTTCGATCAAATGGCTCAGGCGGCCCAGGACGCGATGCAGGCCGACGTCGAGCGGGCCATGGCGGTCTTTTCCAGGGGTTAAACTTAAATTAGACAAAAAAAGTCTTGATTTCATTTCATTCTGTGTTATATTAATAGGCACAAAATAAAGACGAAATGAGGAGGACTCCGATGAAAATTACAAAAGATATGTTAACAGGCGACGTTGTCGCTAAATACCCCGAAGCGGCCCGCGCATTGATGATGATCGGCATGGGCTGCATCAGCTGCCCGGCTGCCGCGATGGAATCCATCGGCGATGCGTCCATGGTCCACGGCCTCGACGGCGATCAGGTGGTCGAATATTTGAACGACACCCTGCATCTGAACGACGAAGCGAACGAAGTGGCGGCGGACGCACAATAAGCGTAAGCGCATTCGCGGGAAATAAAAATAAAAAGGCTGTTGCTTTTCGGCACAGCCTTTTATTTTGTGCTATAATATAGGCCGTTTAAAAAGAAAATTTATTTATGCGAAAGGATTGTTATGGGGAAAAATAAGGGCAAAAAAGTAGAAGCCATTACACCGCGGGACGTCGATTTTGCGCGGTGGTACACGGATGTCATCTCCAAAACGGAAATGGTCGACTACGCGCCGGTTAAAGGATTTATGGTCATTCGCCCGTACGGCTACGCGATCTGGGAAAATATCCAGAAGCTGTACGACGCAAAATTCAAGGCGACAGGCCATCAGAACATGTATTTTCCGCTTTTGATTCCGGAAAGCATGCTTCAGAAGGAAGCGGAACACGTCGAAGGCTTTGCGCCGGAAGTCGCCTGGGTCACAGAAGGCGGCGGTAAAAAGTTAAACGAACGCCTGGCCATTCGGCCGACGTCGGAAACGATCATCTGCTCGATGTACAGTAAGTGGCTGCACTCCTACCGTCAGCTGCCGTTTTTGTACAATCAGTGGGCCAACGTCGTGCGTTGGGAAAAGACGACGCGTCCGTTCCTGCGCACCTCTGAATTCCTGTGGCAGGAAGGCCATACCCTCCACGAAACCGCTGAAGAAGCGCAGGAAGAAACGATGCGCATGCTCGGCATTTACCGAGAAGTCGCCGAAAAGGATCTGGCGATTCCGATGGTGGTGGGGCGCAAGAGCGAAAGCGAAAAATTCGCCGGCGCAGCGGCGACCTACACGATGGAAGCCCTGATGCACGATGGCCAGGCGCTCCAGTCAGGCACCTCCCACAATCTGGGCCAGCATTTCACCAAGGCGTTCGACATCACTTACCTCGACCGCAACAACGAACAGCAGTACCCGTACCACACGTCCTGGGGCGTGTCCACACGGCTCATCGGCGGGCTCATCATGGTCCACGGCGACGACAACGGGCTGGTGCTGCCGCCGCACATCGCGCCGATTCAGGTGGCGATCATCCCGATCGCGGCGCACAAGCCGGGTGTGCTCGACGCGGCGCAGGATCTGAAAAAACGCCTCGAAGGCCGATTCAAAGTTACTCTCGACGATTCGGACAATTCGCCGGGATGGAAATTCAACCAGTGGGAAATGAAGGGTGTGCCGATCCGCGTCGAACTCGGACCGAGAGATCTCGAAAAGAACCAATGTGTCCTGGCGCGCCGCGACAACGGCGAAAAGGTACCGGCGTCCCTCGACGGGATCGAAGACACGATCGGCGATCTGCTCGAAACCATTCAGCAGAACCTGTACGACAAAGCGCTGAAGGCCCGCGAAGAAAAGACATCTACGGCCGAAAACATGGACGAATTCAAGCAGCGCCTCGCCGAAAATCCGGGCTTTATCAAAGCCAATTGGTGTGGCGATCCGGCCTGCGAAGACAAGATTCACGAAGAAACCGGCGCCTCCTGCCGCTGCATCCCCTTTGACGACGAACAGGAAGTCATCGGAGACGGCTCCTGCGTCTGCTGCGGCAAGCACGCCGACAAGATGGCATATTTCGCACGCGCCTATTAAAGACGGCTTAAAAATGCGAAAATGGCTTGAAGTTGTCAATCATATTATATATAATGTTATGGAACGTTTTTAACGACGCCTGTAATTTATTTTAATTTTAAATAAGGAGATATGACCAATGGCAAAAGAAAAATTTGATAGATCGAAACCGCATGTAAACATCGGGACAATCGGTCACGTTGACCACGGCAAAACCACATTAACGGCAGCCATCACCAAAGTGCTGCACGCGAGATATGGCTCTGGTGAAGAAGTCGCATTCGAAAACATCGACAAAGCACCAGAAGAAAGAGAACGTGGGATCACCATTTCAACCGCACACGTTGAATACGAAACCCCGAACCGCCACTACGCACACGTCGACTGCCCGGGCCACGCTGACTACGTTAAGAACATGATCACTGGGGCTGCTCAGATGGACGGCGCCATTCTGGTCGTTTCAGCAGCTGACGGTCCAATGCCGCAGACCCGTGAACACATCCTGCTCGCTCGTCAGGTCGGTGTGCCGTACATCGTTGTTTTCTTGAACAAAGCAGACCAGGTCGATGACCCAGAACTGATCGAACTCGTCGAAATGGAAGTTCGCGACCTGCTCAACGAATACGACTTCCCAGGCGACGACACCCCAATCATTGTCGGTTCCGCACTGAAGGCACTGGAAGATCCAATGGGCCCAGACGGCGACAAGATCATCGAACTGATGGAAGCTGTCGACAGCTACATCCCAGAACCGAAGAGAGACTTAGACAAACCATTCCTGATGCCAGTCGAAGACGTCTTCTCCATCACCGGCCGTGGTACAGTTGCAACCGGCCGTGTTGAAAGAGGGGTTGTCCACATCGGCGACGAAGTCGACATTGTTGGGATCAAAGAACCGAGAAAGACCACCGTTACCGGTATCGAAATGTTCCGTAAATCACTGGACGAAGGTCGTTCAGGTGACAACATCGGGGCCCTGCTTCGTGGGATCGATCGTACACAGATCGAAAGAGGTCAGGTTCTGGCACAGCCGGGCACCATTCACCCGCACACCCACTTCACCGCACAGGTATACGTTCTGACCAAAGAAGAAGGCGGCCGCCACACACCGTTCTTTGACGGATACCGTCCGCAGTTCTACTTCAGAACAACCGACGTCACCGGCGACATCAAACTGCCGGAAGGCGTAGAAATGGTCATGCCTGGCGACCACATCGAAATGGAAGTCACGCTGATCACGCCAATCGCTATTGAAGAAGGTTTAAGATTCGCTATCCGCGAAGGCGGCCACACTGTTGGTTCCGGCGCTGTTGCGAAGATCATCGACTAATCTTCAAAAACAAAGCAATCAAATTAAAAGCTCGTGTCGTACGGCACGGGCTTTTTTGCGCTCAAAATTGATCTTTCCCTATTTATAGATGACAACAAAAAAGCCGCCGGTTGGCGGCAGCATTTGTCATTCATTTTACAGACAATTTTTCGGGTAGCGGTTCGGCAGATCCTTGAGGTAGGCGATCCACTCGTCGGGGCTATTAAGCTTGACACGGCCGCTTAAAATGTCTTGACTCGAGACCAGCACGAGCTTTTCCGGGTAAATCCGTTCCTCGATCGGCAGGATCTTGAAGTCGTGAACGAGTCCCCAGTCGCTGAGCCGGGAAGCGGCGTTGAGCGCGGTAAAGGAAAGGGCGTCGGCGAAATGCTGGCTTAAGTAAGCGTCGACGTCCAGCTTTCTCAGATTGTAATTGTGCGGGATGTTTTCGCGGATCAGCTTCTTAAATTCCTTTTCGAAGACCGTGAACAAATCGGCCAGCATATCGAGCAGGTAGCCCTGATAGTCTTCCCGCTTAGCCTTCGAGTGGCAGCCTTCGCCGAACAGCGAGCAGTAGTCGAGGACAAAGGAGCCGCAGAGACGGCCGAAATCCTGGGCGATTGGACCAAACCCGGCGAATTCGCCGTCGATGATTTTCAGGTGATCGTCGTCGATCATGATGTTGGACGCGTGCAGGTCCGTGTGGATCAGACATTCCTTGTCGTCGGTGAACAGTTTGCTGAGCCGCGTAATTTCCGTCTGGACGGCTTCGTCGTGGATGATGTTCTGCCGCAGCGGCGCAACAGCGTCTGGCATGGCGCGCTCAGGCGAGACGATGACACAGGACTTGAATAAGAACGTGTAAAGCGCGGTGACTTCCGGATTGTCGAAATACTCAAGCAGGGTCTGTCTGCGGTATTCGGTCATGTTGAGCGCCGACGAGTAAAACAGATTGTCGGCGAGAAAAGCGCCGAGCTGACGGCCGAGCCGCGGGTATTTTTTGAACCGCGTGAATTCAAAGCGCAGCAGGCTCAGATCGGACAGGTCTTCCATGACGATGACGCCGTTGGGACGGTCCAGCAGGTAAATTTCAGGGCAGATCCCCGGGTGAATTTGATTCCAAAAAATCAATGCCGCGATTTCGTACAGCATTCGGCTTTGATCGAGCTGCCAGCTGGAAACGTAGGCGTCGGGGCTCTTGCGCTGCTGACGGCTGACGGGGACATCGAGAATCTGCTTGATGACGACAGAACGGCCGTCGCTGCCGCGCACGCGGTAGATCAGATTGACAAAGCCCTCGGCGCTTTCCTTGACCTTGCGCAGATCCTCGACGATCAGGCGGCAGGTTCTGGAGAAGATTCCGCGATCCTTGAGGTACGCGTCAATTTGGGCTTCGGTCTTTAATACAGTGATGGCGTCGTTTGACATCAGCATCCCTCCTTCTCTTATCAAGTAAAATCATTTTATTTTAAAGGTTTACGATATTATTATTTTACCATATTTGAAGAGACGGCTGGACATCATCCTCCGATAATAATTGGGAGAACGCCGGATAGAAATTTGCTGTGGCGTTTATTCCTTTGAATCAATTAAAAAAACGAGACCCTTGCGGATCTCGTTTTTTTGTGCCGACAATTAGTGGACAATCAGTGGGTTCAATGTGAGATTGTGGCGCACGCTTTCGCAGCAGGCGTGGAAAGCGGCTTTTTCATCGTCAGGCAGGGAATATTCGACGATTTCGATGATCCCGTCAGAGCCGACGATCGCCGGGACGCCGATGAACAGCCCGGATTCGCCGTATTCGCCGCAAAGCTCGGTGCTCACCGGCAGAATCGCCTTTTCGTCGTGATAGATGACGTGGACGATGCGGGCCAATGTGCTGCAGATGCCGTATTCGGTGCAGCCCTTGCCGCTGACCGTTACCCAGGCGTTTTGGACGACTTGCTTGCGGATGTCTTCGTGTTCAAATTGAAAACGGGGGTCTCGCTTTGCGAGTTCAGTCAATTTCTTGCCGCCGAAAGTAATCTGCGACCAGGGCACCATGATGGCGTTGCCGTGTTCACCCATCATACAGCCGTATATCGAGTGATGGGCGATGCCGGTTTTCCGGTACAGCACGTTTTTCAGCCGCGCGGAGTCGAGGCCGGTGCCGGTGCCGAAGACGCGCCCTCTCGGCAGCCCGGACAGTTTCGCAATTTGATAGGTGACAATATCACAGGGGTTGGTGATGTTGACGATGATACCGTCAAAGCCGCTGGCCATCACCTTAGGAATAAAGTCGGTCACTTGGGGAATTGTGAAATCCAATTCCTTGAGGCGGTCGTTGTTCGACGCCGCGAGAATGGCGACGTTGCCAATGGCATTGACGATAATGTCCACGTCGCCGAGATCGCCGTAATCCGCTACGTTAATTTCCACGGTGTGCGGGCAGTTGGCCACCGCGTCCCGAAGGTCTTGGCATTCGCTGACGACTTTGTCGTGATTGGTATCGACCAGATACAGCTCGTCGACGATGCCCTGGAGCGCGAGGGAATACGCGCAGTGGGCGCCGACGTGGCCCAGACCGATGATGGCAACTTTTCTCTTTTTAATCAAAATCATACGCCTTCTTTCCTTAGAGAAAATGAGTGATAAATCAATTGCCCTCCGAATTGTATCGATTACAAAATTATTATAGTACAAATCCATTACCGCTGCGAAAAGAAGTACAGTAAATTTTGAATATATAATGGTATCTATTTTTGATACGAAGAGGACAATTCACTTGCTCTTTTTTTTATTTAAGGATATTAATTCAAACAACAAGATATTTTGTATAAATATATTGTGTTCGACGTATAATCATGATAAAATGAAACCGAAGTCATAATATTACAACAAGAAAAAACTAAGGAGGTGTAAGATTATGAAAAAGAGAATGCTGAGCCGGCTTATGGCTGTGGTGTGTGTGGCTGCGCTGGCCTTCGGTTTGACGGCCTGTGGCAGTGACAAAAAGGAAGTGGAATCGGCAGCGAAGACTTTTATGACGTATTGCGACGATGGCGATTTTACCTCGGCGCAGAAGATGTGCTCAAGTTCCGCGTCTACTTCTCTCGATATCGACGAAAACATGGAAGATACGTTCAAAAAAGGTTTTTACTCAAGTTTTTCCAGTATGGGAATTTCAGAATCTGATTTATCTCAATCCGCTCAGGATTCAGTCAATGATCTGATGAAATATTACGAAAAGAATTTGATCAAATCTTACACAATTAACGACGATTACGATGACAACGATAAATCGCTGTCGGTTAAAGTCTCTATTCTTGATCCGAACAGTATGAATAGTTCAACTTTTACGAACTCGGTTTCTACCTTGAGTCAGAACTACTTTGCGCAGCATCAGAGCGAATTGATGAGCGCGTACAGTTCTGGCGGAGAAAAAGGATTATATGTTGCGCTTTTCAACGGCATCATGCCGGAAGCAATTGAAAAGGCAAAATCGCAGATGATCGATACCGCTTCAACCAAGGATTATACTTGGAAGTTAACCTTTGAAAAGGACGGCGGCGACTGGAAGGTTAAGAGCGCGAAGGAAACCAAAGCGAATTAAATAATCGAACAAAAAATCGAGATCCGATTGAATAGGATCTCGATTTTGTATTATCGTAATCAGGCGACCTGCTCACAGCCGCCGGTTTTGAGAATCCGGTCGGCGAGGTGCTTCGCGTTGACAAATCCCTGCTCGACTAAGGACGAGGTGGCGGCCTTTAAGGCCGGTGCGAAGGCCGCGCTGAGTCGTCGGAAATGCTGGGCGGCGATTTTGGTGCCGAGACCGCACGTCTTGGCCGCGCGGGCAAAATCCTCAGGCGTGATGTCGTCGAGAGACAGGTGATCGCCGATTTTAAAGGCCATGTTGCGCGTCGAGCTCGGGTAGATCGACGTGGAAATCAAATCGTAGGCCGGCGCCAGCCGGATCGACGTCAGCGTTTCGTCGTAGAGCAGCGAAAAATTTTTCAAATGATTGTCGGTGTTGCCGATCAGGAAATTGAAAATCACCAGATCCCACAGTTTCAGCTGGTCGACAATCGGGTTGGCCGAATAGCGCCGCAGCAGGTCGAACATTCTCGGCAGATAATGGTCGTTCGGCCCCTCGTATTTATTCGCCGAGGGAATGCCGAGGGCCTGAGCGAAATCCTCCTGATGGAGGCGCTGGGGCATCGGGGTCCCTTTGACGGTGGGCGTCGAACGGGAGAAGCTCCTGTCGTAGCGGCGTGTCGCGAGGAGCACGTCCTGGTCCCGGCCGAGGCCCACGTTGACGATAAAGCTTTGGGGCACGGCGATACCGAGATGCTCAGCCGTGGTCAGCGTCAGCTGCTCGTTGGTCACGATGCTGTCGAGGCGGACGTGACTCTGTTTGACGATGTGGGTGCTCGGCGCATTGCCTTTCGGCAGAAACCACTCGCCGGTATCGGGGTTGTGGTAAAGGCCGACCTTGCCGGAAGCGCCGGTCAGCGATAAATGGGCTTTGGTGACGAGCTCAGTCGAGACCGTCACGCCCTCGTTGGCGAGGTCGCGGACCTGTTCCATTGAAAGCTTTTCGTAAGCCGGGCACGGTGCGGGCTCGTTGGGGTCGCAGATGGTGACCGCGCCGAGACATTCCCGCCCCAGCATTTTAAGCAGGGTGAGGTAATCGTCGGCGTCGATGTGCATCCAGGCAGCGACAGAACGGCGCGTGAAGCCCTCGGGCAGCAGCCCCTCGAAATAGTTTCGGGTGCTTTCAGGCGAAAAAGGGTCTTCCTGAAGGGGCAGGTGAAGGGAAATAGGCCGGGCATTTTCCCGGGAAAGGTAATCCGGCGCGTATTGAAACTGGGGCAGCGGCGAGTAGGCGTCCGACAGGGTGCCGACTAACACGGGCTGCCCGCAGATTTCAATCATGACATTTAACGCGTTCACGCGTTGGAGCCTCTGGCGTTGAGCGTCGTGTCGAGGCCGAGCAGGTTGGCCAGGTAGAGGGCTTTGCCGAGCTCGGCGGTGGGCTTGCCCCGTTCGAGGTCGGAAATAAAACTGATACTGAAGCCGGTAAATTCAGAGAGAAAAGCCTGTGTGTAATGCAGCTGCTTTCTGCGGTTGCGCAGGGCGGCACCAAATTCTGAGGTGTCATTAATTTTCATAAATGTAATTCCCCCATTTAATTAAAAATTAAGCCGAACGGCGAAAAAATAAAATGGTCGATAAAAAATGAGCCGTACGGCTTTATTTGTTTTGCAAGATGTATTATAAAAAAATTCGGAGGAATTGTCAAACGAAAGGCTTGACAATCTTAAAACGGCATGATAACATGCTCAATTGAACTTTAGTGCAAAAATTTATACGTAATTTTTAAAAAAATTCAAAAAAATTTTTGTGTTTCTCAAAAAAACTTTATAAATTGTGAATGCAAAAAGGCATGGATGGGCGTGAAACCGCTGATCAAAGGCGGTTTGAAGGAATTTTCAATTTTCCGGATTCGTTTTTCCGACTGATCAAAGGCCGGAAATTTCATCGATACCTTTTCTTTTTTGCTGTCTGAGTGTGTTTTTATTGGATTCGAAGGAGACAAACGCTAATGGTACAAGTACATCCTGTTCGATCTGGACTTCGTATCAGACAAAGCTTCTCGAAAATTGAAGAAGTTCTCGAGATGCCGAATCTGCTGGAGGTTCAGCTGGATTCCTACAAGTGGTTCCTGGAAAAGGGCCTGAAGGAAGTTTTCGACGACATGCGCGAAATCACGGACTACACTGGCAATCTCGTGCTGCAGTTCGTCGATTACGATCTGGAAGACAAAACGAAGTATTCGATCGAAGAATGCAAGGAAAGAGATCAAACCTATTATCAGCCGCTGAAAGTTCGCGTGCGCCTGATTAATAAGGAAAAGAACGAAGTCAAGGAACAGAAGGTTTATCTGGCCGATCTTCACAAAATGACGCCAACCGGCACCTTCATCGTCAACGGGGCCGAACGTGTCATCGTCAGTCAGCTGGTCCGTTCGCCGGGGTCGTACTTCACCTCAGAAATGGACAAGAAAAACCGTATTCCGCTGTATCAGTCCCAGATCATCCCGAACCGCGGGGCCTGGCTCGAATACGAATCCGACGCCAACAATCTGCTCTGGGTCAAGATCGACCGGACCCGTAAGATTTCTCTGACGCTGATGCTCAGAGCCTTCGGACTCGGCGACGACAGCGACATCATCGGTGTCTTCGGCGAAGACCCGCGTTTGATCGAAACCATGAAGAAGGACGCGGCCGGGGAAGTCAACAACCGTATCAGCGGGCTTTTGGAAATTTACCGCCGACTGCGCCCGGGCGAACCGCCAACAGTGGAATCGGCGGAATCCCTTCTGACCTCGATGTTCTTCGACGACCGCCGCTACGATTTGGCGAAGGTCGGCCGTTACAAGTACAACAAGAAGCTGGCGCTGGCAGCCCGCCTGATCGGCCAAATCGCTTACGAAGACGTCATTGACGAAGAAACCGGCGAAATTTTGATCGAAAAGGGCCAGAAATTCGATAAGGCGACAGCCTGGGCCATCCAGAACGCCGGCATCAACACCGTCCGCGTGGCCGTTACCATTGACGGTGAAGAAGCGCCGTTCAACGTCATCGGCAACGACTTCGTCGATCTGACCAAACAGGATCTGCCTTTCGACGTGTCGGACCTCGGCATCAAGGAATTCGTCTACAAACCGGTGCTCGACGAAATCATGAACGACGAAGGCCTTACCGACGAAGAAAAACACGACGAAATCAAGCGCCGTCACCGTGAACTGGTGCCGAAGCACCTGCTCCACTCTGATTTGTACGCGACCGTTTCCTATTTTATGGGTCTGGAATACGGCATCGGCGAAACCGACGATATCGACCACTTGGGCAACCGTCGTCTGCGCTCTGTCGGGGAACTGCTCCAGAACCAGTTTAGAATCGGCCTGTCCAGAATGGAACGAGTGGTGCGCGAACGCATGAGCGTGCAGGATGACGAAATCCTGACGCCTCAGAGCCTCATCAACACCCGCCCGATCAACGCGGCGCTGAAGGAATTCTTCGGCTCCTCACAGCTGTCGCAGTTCATGGACCAGAACAACCCACTGTCAGAATTGACCCACAAGCGCCGTCTGTCGGCATTGGGGCCGGGTGGTTTGTCCAGAGAACGTGCCGGTTTCGAAGTGCGAGACGTTCACGACTCCCACTACGGCAGAATGTGCCCAATTGAAACCCCTGAAGGTCCGAACATCGGGCTGATCGGGTCGCTGGCGATTTACGCCCGCATCAACGAATACGGCTTTATTGAATCGCCTTACCGCCGCGTCGTCGATGGCGTGGCCACTGACGAAGTCGTCTACCTGGCCGCCGACGAAGAAGGGGAATACGCGATCGCCCAGGCCAACGAACCGCTGGACGAAAACAACCGTTTCGTCAACGAACAGGTCACCGGCCGTGTCGGCAAAAACCGTGACTTCACGACCATCCACCGCGAAGAAGTCGACTTCATGGACGTGTCGCCAAAACAGGTTGTGTCCGTCGCGGCTGCGCTGATTCCATTCCTCGAAAACGACGATGCCAACCGCGCACTGATGGGCGCCAACATGCAGCGTCAGGCTGTGCCATTGCTCAAGCCGGAAGCGCCGTTGGTCGGAACCGGGATGGAAGCCAAGGCGGCTCACGACTCCGGAGACTGCCAGATCGCCAGACGCGCCGGCACTGTCGCCTACGTCTCTGCGGACACGATCCGCATCCGTCCGGACGAAGGCGAAGGCATGGACGTCTACCACCTCCAGAAATACGAAAGAACTAACCAGGGGAACTGTATGAATCAGCGCCCGCTGGTTTACCACAATCAGCACGTCGACGCCGGAGAAATCATTTCCGACGGGATGGCCACCGAACAAGGCGAACTGGCCCTCGGCCGCAATGCCCTGATCGGCTTCATGACCTGGGAAGGCTACAACTACGAAGACGCGGTCCTGCTCAACGAAAACCTGCTGAAGGAAGACCGCTACACCTCGATTCACATCGCTGAATTTGAATGCGAAGCCCGGGAAACGAAGCTGGGGCCGGAAGAAATCACCCGCGACATTCCAAACGTCGGGGAAGACGCACTGAAGAAGCTCGACGAAAACGGGATCATCTACATCGGGGCGGAAGTCAAATCCGAAGACATCCTGGTCGGGAAGGTCACGCCGAAGGGTGAAACTGACCTGTCACCGGAAGAAAAACTGCTCCGCGCGATTTTCGGCGAAAAAGCCCGCGAAATCCGCGACACCTCCTTGAAGGTGCCTCACGGCGAACAGGGGATTGTCGTCGACGTCAAGGTCTTCTCGAGAGCCAACAAGGACGAAGATTTGAAACCGGGCGTCAACACGATGGTCCGCGTTTACATCGCGACGAAGCGCAAGATCTCCGTCGGGGATAAAATGGCCGGCCGCCACGGGAACAAAGGGGTTATTTCCCGCATTCTCCCGCAGGAAGATATGCCGTTCCTCCCGGACGGTACACCGCTGGACATCTGCCTGAACCCGTTGGGCGTGCCGTCTCGTATGAACATCGGGCAGGTCCTCGAAGTGCACCTCGGGATGGCATTGAGGTCCCTCGGCCTGCACATCGCGACACCGGTCTTCGATGCCGCCAACGAAAACGACATCCGCGACCTCTTAGTCGAAGCCGGCCTGCCGGAAGACGGCAAGGTTCAGCTTTACGACGGCCGTACCGGCGAACCTTTCGACGGGCGCGTCACCGTTGGGGTTATGTATTACTTGAAGCTGCACCACCTGGTTGACGACAAGATGCACGCCCGTTCAACCGGCCCGTACTCACTGGTCACCCAGCAGCCGCTCGGCGGTAAGGCGCAGTTCGGCGGACAGCGTTTTGGTGAAATGGAAGTCTGGGCTCTCGAAGCTTACGGCGCAGCCCACACCCTCCGAGAAATTCAGACGATCAAGTCCGATGACGTCGTCGGCCGTGTGAAGGCTTACGAAGCCATCGTCAAGGGCGAAAATATTCCGGAACCTGGCCTGCCTGAAGCCTTCAAGGTTTTGATCAAGGAACTCCAGGCCCTGGCCCTCGACGTGACGGTCAACACCGCAGACGGCGAACACCTCGACGTCTTGGATATTGACTTGGCTCAGGAAGCTTACGATAACGGCGAATTCGATCAGAAGAAGCCGCACGAACATCACGACGACGAAGGAGAAGGCGAAGAACACGACGAAGAACAGGCGGCACAGTCGCTGTTCGACGATTTGTCAGGCGCCTCCGACGATCAGATGGCGACGGAAGACGATTATTCCGACGAAGATATGTTCGGCATTATCAACGGCCAGGATATCGATGCGGATTTGAACGATAATGAGGAGTAAAAGATGATCAATCCACAGGAGTTAAAATTTGAATCGATCCAGATCAGTCTGGCATCACCGGAAAAGATCCGCCAGTGGTCCCGCGGTGAAGTCAAAAAACCTGAAACGATCAACTATCGCACATTAAAACCGGAAAAGGACGGCTTGTTCTGCGAAAAGATTTTCGGACCGACCAAGGACTGGGAATGTAACTGCGGCAAATACAAGCGCATCCGCCACAAGGGCGTCGTCTGCGAAAACTGCGGCGTTGAAGTCACCCGGGCGAAGGTCCGCCGCGAACGTATGGGCCACATCGAACTGGCTTCTCCGGTTTCCCATATCTGGTATTTCAAGGGCATTCCGAGCCGGATGGGCCTGATTCTCGAAATGTCGCCGAAGGAATTGGAACGCGTCATCTATTTCGCGTCCTACATCGTCACCGATCCAGGCGACAGCCCGCTGGCCTACAAACAGCTGCTTTCCGACACCGAATACCGGGAAGCCAGACAGCAGTACGGCAGAAGCTTCAGAGCCGGCATCGGCGCGGAAGCCATCAAGGAATTGCTGCAGATGGTCGACCTGGACCAGGACGAAGCGGTTCTGAAGGAAGAACTGAAAACCGCCACCGGCCAGAAGCGCGTCAAGGTCGCGCGTCATCTTGAAGCGGTCGAAGCGTTCAGACAATCCAACAACAAGCCAGAATGGATGATCCTCGACTGCATCCCGGTCATTCCGCCGGAACTGCGCCCGATGGTTCAGCTGGACGGCGGCCGTTTCGCCACCTCCGACTTGAACGATCTGTACCGCCGCGTCATCAACAGAAACAACCGCTTGAAGAAGCTGTTGGAACTCGATGCGCCGGACATCATTATCCAGAACGAAAAGCGCATGCTCCAGGAAGCGGTCGACGCCCTGATCGACAACGGCCGCCGCGGCCGCGCGATCACCGGCCCTGGCAACCGCCCGTACAAATCCCTGAGCGACATGCTCAAAGGGAAGCAGGGACGTTTCCGCCAGAACCTCCTCGGCAAGCGAGTCGATTACTCCGGCCGTTCGGTTATCGTCGTCGGTCCGGAACTGAAAATGTACCAGTGCGGGCTGCCGAAGGAAATGGCTATCGAATTGTTCAAGCCCTTCGTCATGCACGAATTGGTGGATCGCGGCATCAGCCAGAACATTAAAAACGCGAAGAAGACCGTCGAAAAGATGGACCCGATCGTTTGGGATGTGCTGGAAGACGTCATTCACGAACATCCGGTTCTGCTCAACCGCGCACCGACACTTCACCGTCTCGGGATTCAGGCTTTCGAACCGGTCCTCGTTGAAGGCCGCGCGATGAAGCTCCATCCGCTGGCTTGTACGCCGTACAACGCCGACTTCGACGGCGACCAGATGGCCATCCACGTGCCGCTGTCCGTCGAAGCACAGGCTGAAGCGCGTTTCCTGATGATGGCCTGCAACAATATCCTGAAGCCGCAGGATGGGACGCCGGTTGTCGTGCCGACCCAGGATATGATCCTCGGCGCTTACTACATCACGCTGGAAATGAACGACGAAGAAGAAGCCACCCACGGCAGCTTCGCACCGGCGGATTACGAACCGGTGGTTTCCGACGAAATGCCGGTCTTCTGCGACGAAGCGGAAATGGAAATGGCGCTGGCCAACCACGCCGTCGGTCTTCACAAACGGGTCAAGGTCCGGGAACACCGCAAAATCAACGGCGTCGATCACGTCGGTTTCATCGAATCGACAGTCGGCCGTTTCATCTACAATCAGGTGATTCCGCAGGATTTAGGCTTTGTCGAAAGAGATCCGGAAAGACCGGAAACCTACTTTAAGCTTGAAATTGATCAGGTCGTCAAAAAAGGCGTGCTGAGCAAGATTGTCGACAAGTGCTTCAGAAAACACGGCCCGACCGTCACCTCGGAAGTGCTCGACGAAATCAAACGCCTCGGCTACAAGCACTCGACCTTGTCTGGGATTACCGTCGGGGTCGCCGACATGCAGGTCCCAGGGAACAAGGAAGAAATCCTGGCCGCGGCCGACGAAAAGATCGACGAAAACCAGGCCAATTACGAAATGGGGCTCATTTCTTGGGATGAACGCCACAACAACATCCGAGACATCTGGAACGCGGCGACGGACGAAGTTACCCGTTCCCTGCTCGACAATCTGGGCCGCTTGAACCCGATTCACATGATGGCCGATTCCGGGGCCCGTGGTTCTGACAATCAGATCCGTCAGCTCGCCGGGATGCGCGGCTTGATGGCGAAGACCGACGGGGACATCGTCGAATTGCCAATCCGCTCCAACTTCCGTGAAGGGCTCAACATCTTGGAATTCTTCTCGAGCTCCCACGGGGCCAGAAAGGGCCTGACCGATACCGCGCTGAGAACGGCCGACTCAGGTTACCTGACCCGCCGTCTCGTCGACGTCTCTCAGGACGTGATCGTCCGTGAAGAAGACTGCGGCACCGAACACGGTTACGAAGTCCACGCGCTGAAGGAAAACAACGAAGTCATCGAAAGCCTGGGCGAACGTATTGCCGGGCGCTACGCGCACGAAGATATTGTCGACCCGAATACAGGCGAAGTACTGGTCGCTAAAGACGAAGTTATCACCCGCGAAATGGCCGACAAGATCGACGAACTGGGCATCGAATCGGTCAGCATCCGTGCCGTCTTCAACTGTGAAGCGAAACACGGGGTCTGCCGTAAGTGCTACGGGGTTGACCTGACGACATGGAAGCCGGTCAATATCGGCGAAGCGGTCGGGACCATCGCGGCACAGTCCATCGGTGAACCTGGGACGCAGTTGACCATGAGAACCTTCCACGCCGGCGGGGTTGCGTCGGGCGACGATATCACCCAAGGGCTCCCGCGTGTCGAAGAATTGTTCGAAGCCAGAAAGCCAAAGGGCCAGGCCATTGTCACGGAAATCGCCGGGGTGGTCGATATTCAGGAAGGCAAGCGCGTCGAAGCGATTGTCTCCGCGCCGGACGGCAGCTCGAAGAGCTACGTCATTCCTTACGGGGCCAGACTGAAGGTCGCCACCGGCGATTCGGTCGAAGCGGGCCAGCCGTTGACTGAAGGGTCCATCAACCCGAACGACATCTTAAGAATTCAAGGCGTCGAAGCGGTTCAGGCTTACCTGCTGACAGAAGTTCAGAAGGTTTACCGTCTGCAGGGGGTTCACATCTCCGACAAACATATCGAAGTCATCATTCGCCAGATGTTGAGAAAGGTCAAGATCGAAGATTCGGGCGACACCGATATGATCACCGGTACAGTCGTCGATATTTTCGACGCCCGCGAAGCCAACAACAAGGCGCTGGATCACGGTCTGGAACCGTGTACTTACTCCCGCGATCTCCTCGGGATCACAAAGGCTGCGCTGGCAACCGACTCCTTCCTGTCGGCAGCCTCCTTCCAGGAAACCACCCGTGTCCTGACAGATGCGGCGGTCAAAGGCAAGGTCGACCCGCTGATGGGCTTGAAAGAAAATGTCATCATCGGCCAGCTCATCCCAGCTGGGACGGGCATCCGCGAATACGAAGACGTGGATTTGGAATACGATGAAAATGCCCTCGATGACGACATCGACGCGACAGAAGATTTGGCCGACAGCGACGATCTGATCGACGATATCGCAGACGGCGAAACCGACGGCCTGGACGTGGTCATCGACGACGACAACATCCTCGCGAAACGCGTCGAAGAAGAACGGAAGTCCATTGACGACAGCATCGAAAAGAACGCCGAACTCTCGAAGGCCTTTGACATGTTCGATATGGATTTCTTGAGCGATGACGACGCCGACGCGGACAAGACGCCGGACAAGGACAACGATTCCGACGATACCAATTCGGATGACGGCGGATCCGGCGACATTCTCGGCTGATCAGATAAAAAAGACCTTGACACTGAATCGGCAGAAAGGTAAAATAATCACGCATGCTTTTTTGAGCGTGCATCAATGCCAAATGAGAATCTTATGAAAATAGATGTAGAGACTTTTAAAAACTCACCCAAAGTCATCGGACTGAACCAGACGATGAAAAAGATGCGGAAGGACGAAATTCGTTTCGTCGTGCTCGCAGAGGACTGCGACGCGCATATCGCCGAGACCGTTAAAGAGGCCTGCAAAACACATCAGGTCCACTGCGTCGTCGCCGGCACAAAGGCTGAGATCGGCAAAGCCTGTGAAATCGACAGGCCCGCAGCCGTCATCGGCTTTCTGGATGAGTGAAAAACGATCAAGCATAGGCATGGTTATCTCCGGCACCTTCTTTTAAGCGAAGAATGTGCCGGTTTTAATAAAAAATTTTAAATGAGGAGGTGCAGCACTGAATGCCTACCATTAATCAGCTTGTTAAACAAGGAAGAAAATCGGCAGTTCTGAAGACAAAGACGCCGGCTTTGAAGAGCAACCCGCAGAAACGCGGCGTGTGCACCGCTGTTCGTACAGCGACACCGAAGAAGCCGAACTCTGCGCTTCGTAAAATTGCCAGAGTTAAACTTGTCAATGGCATGGAAGTTACGGCTTATATTCCAGGAATCGGTCACAACCTGCAGGAACACTCAATCGTTCTTGTTAAAGGCGGCCGTGTTAAGGATTTACCTGGGGTTCGTTATAAGATTATTCGTGGCGCGCTCGATGCCGCTGGCGTAGAAGACCGCAAGCAAGCTCGATCCAAATACGGGGCTAAAAAGCCTAAAAAGTAAGTAGTGCAGTCAGAGCCGCGTCATTAGAATAGAATCTTTTGATGTGGATTGGCCATTAACGCGAAATTATTTCGGGTTAAGCGCACGACGACATTTGGATGTCGAGTACCGATGAAAATCCAAAATTGTTAAGGAGGGAAGCAAGTGCCTAGAAAAGGACCAGTTCCTAAGAGAAAAGTACTGCCGGATCCAATCTATAAGAACACGATTGTGACCAAATTGATCAACAACGTGATGTTAGACGGCAAAAAGGGCGTCGCACAGCGTATCGTTTACGGTGCCTTTGATCTGGTAGCAGAAAAAACAGGAAAAGATGCGCTTGAAGCATTTCAAGAAGCAATCGCCAATATCACACCGGTATTGGAAGTTAAAGCAAGACGTGTTGGCGGGGCAACCTATCAAGTCCCAGTAGAAATTCGCGCAGACAGAAAACAGGCGTTGGCATTGAGATGGCTCGTCGGTTTTGCACGTCAGCGTTCTGAACGTACGATGGTCGAACGCCTTGCAGGCGAAATCATGGATGCCTGCAACAATTCAGGCGGCGCTGTTAAACGTAAGGAAACCATGCACGCCATGGCAGAAGCCAACAAAGCCTTTGCTCACTTCAGATGGTAAGCGTTTTAGGTTAGATCAAAATAACCAGAACAAGGAGAAATTGTGGCTAGAGAATATAGTTTGGAAAATACGCGGAATATCGGGATCATGGCCCACATCGATGCGGGTAAGACCACGACCACAGAACGTATCCTTTACTATTCCGGAAAAATCCATAAAATCGGCGAAACCCACGATGGGGCTTCACAGATGGACTGGATGGCTCAGGAACAGGAAAGAGGGATCACCATCACCTCTGCGGCTACGACTTGTCATTGGAAGGGGAATCGAATCAACATCATCGATACCCCGGGGCACGTCGACTTTACCGTTGAAGTTGAACGTTCTTTGAGAGTCCTGGATGGTGCCGTCGCTGTTTTCGACGCCAAAGCAGGGGTTGAACCGCAGTCTGAAACGGTTTGGCGCCAGGCTGACGAATACGACGTTCCGCGTTTGGTTTACATCAACAAGATGGACGTTACCGGGGCTGACTTCTACATGTCAGTCGACACCCTGGTCGACCGTTTGAATGCCAATCCGATTTGTATCCAGCTGCCAATCGGCGCTGAACATGAATTCATCGGGATCATCGACCTGATCAAGATGAAAGCTGAAATCTACAAAGACGAATTGGGCGAACAGATCGAAATCACTGACATTCCGGATGATATGAAGGACAAGGCCGAAGAATATCGCGATAAGATGCTCGAAGGCTTGGCCGAAGTCGATGACGACTTAATGGAAAAATATCTGGACGGTCAGGAAATTTCTGAAGAAGAAATCAAACGTGCCATCCGTAAAGGGACTGTCGAACTGAAGCTCGTCGCGGTTACCTGCGGTTCCTCTTACAAGAACAAAGGGGTTCAGATGCTGTGCGACGCCATCGTCGATTATCTGCCGTCACCGCTGGACGTTCCGGCTGTCAAAGGGGTTGACCCGAATACAGACGAAGAAGTCACACGTGAAGCATCCGACGATGAAAAATTCTCAGCACTCGCATTCAAGATCATGACCGACCCGTACGTCGGGAAATTGGCCTTTATGCGTGTCTACTCTGGGAAGGCTGAAGCAGGCTCCTACGTCTACAACTCATCGAAAGACAAGCGCGAAAGATTGGGCCGTATCCTTTTGATGCACGCCAATCACCGTCAGGAATTGTCTGAAGTTTACACTGGCGACATTGTCGCGGCTGTTGGTCTGAAGGACACCGGTACAGGGGATACCCTCTGCGATCCGGATCATCCGATCGTCCTCGAAAGCATGGAATTCCCGGATCCGGTTATTTCCGTTGCTGTCGAACCGAAGACAAAGGCTGGTCAGGAAAAGATGACCGTTGCCCTGATGAAGCTCGCAGAAGAAGACCCGACCTTCAAGACGCACACAGACGAAGAAACTGGTCAGACGATCATTTCTGGGATGGGCGAACTCCACCTGGATATCATCATCGACCGTATGCTGCGTGAATTCAAGGTCGAAGCCAATATCGGTAAACCGCAGGTTGCTTACAAAGAAACGATCACCAAGAAGGTCGACGCAGAAGGCAAGTTCGCTCGTCAGTCAGGGGGCCGTGGTCAGTACGGTCACTGCTTGATCACTCTGGAACCGTTGGAAGCTGGCGAAGGCTTTATCTTTGAAAATAAAGTCGTCGGTGGTGCCATTCCGAAAGAATTTATCGGGCCAATCGAACAGGGGATCAAAGAAGCGATGCAGAACGGCGTTGTCGCCGGCTATCCGGTTATCGACGTTAAAGCAACAGTTTACGACGGTTCTTATCACGAAGTCGACTCCTCAGAAATGGCCTTCAAGGTCGCAGGGTCGATGGCGTTCAAAAATGGGATGCGCAAAGCTGCTCCAGTTTTGATGGAACCGATGGAAAAATTGACCGTTGTCTGTCCGGAAGAATACATGGGCGATGTCATGGGCGATATCAACTCAAGACGCGGCCGTGTTGAAGGGATGGAAGCTCGTCAGAACGGTACCCAGCAGATTACCGGCGTTGTGCCGCTGGCTGAAATGTTCGGCTACGCCACTTCACTGAGAAGTAAGACACAGGGCCGCGGGATTTCGACCATGCAGTTCTCACATTACGAAGCTGTTCCGAAATCAATCGCTGAAAAAATCGTTGAAGGCAAAGAATAATTGCCTTCAACCATTCGTTTGAATAGATTTAGTATAGAAAGGAATTTAAAATGGCAAAAGAAAAATTTGATAGATCGAAACCGCATGTAAACATCGGGACAATCGGTCACGTTGACCACGGCAAAACCACATTAACGGCAGCCATCACCAAAGTGCTGCACGCGAGATATGGCTCTGGTGAAGAAGTCGCATTCGAAAACATCGACAAAGCACCAGAAGAAAGAGAACGTGGGATCACCATTTCAACCGCACACGTTGAATACGAAACCCCGAACCGCCACTACGCACACGTCGACTGCCCGGGCCACGCTGACTACGTTAAGAACATGATCACTGGGGCTGCTCAGATGGACGGCGCCATTCTGGTCGTTTCAGCAGCTGACGGTCCAATGCCGCAGACCCGTGAACACATCCTGCTCGCTCGTCAGGTCGGTGTGCCGTACATCGTTGTTTTCTTGAACAAAGCAGACCAGGTCGATGACCCAGAACTGATCGAACTCGTCGAAATGGAAGTTCGCGACCTGCTCAACGAATACGACTTCCCAGGCGACGACACCCCAATCATTGTCGGTTCCGCACTGAAGGCACTGGAAGATCCAATGGGCCCAGACGGCGACAAGATCATCGAACTGATGGAAGCTGTCGACAGCTACATCCCAGAACCGAAGAGAGACTTAGACAAACCATTCCTGATGCCAGTCGAAGACGTCTTCTCCATCACCGGCCGTGGTACAGTTGCAACCGGCCGTGTTGAAAGAGGGGTTGTCCACATCGGCGACGAAGTCGACATTGTTGGGATCAAAGAACCGAGAAAGACCACCGTTACCGGTATCGAAATGTTCCGTAAATCACTGGACGAAGGTCGTTCAGGTGACAACATCGGGGCCCTGCTTCGTGGGATCGATCGTACACAGATCGAAAGAGGTCAGGTTCTGGCACAGCCGGGCACCATTCACCCGCACACCCACTTCACCGCACAGGTATACGTTCTGACCAAAGAAGAAGGCGGCCGCCACACACCGTTCTTTGACGGATACCGTCCGCAGTTCTACTTCAGAACAACCGACGTCACCGGCGACATCAAACTGCCGGAAGGCGTAGAAATGGTCATGCCTGGCGACCACATCGAAATGGAAGTCACGCTGATCACGCCAATCGCTATTGAAGAAGGTTTAAGATTCGCTATCCGCGAAGGCGGCCACACTGTTGGTTCCGGCGCTGTTGCGAAGATCATCGACTAATCTTCAAAAACAAAGCAATCAAAATAAAAGCTCGTGTCGTATGGCACGGGCTTTTTTTGCGGTTAAATTGAAAATAAACTTAATAAAAACTTTAATTTTCAACCACTTTCAAAAAAATTGAGAATTACAAAAAAAAATCTTGCCAACATTCGGGGAATGCATTATACTAGTCAAAGTTGGCTGTCTGCGATGAACCAAGATATTGCTGTTACTAATTCAGGTCATTCTTGGGGAGTATGTCACGATCTATGAATCGGGCGACGATCATCACCGTCAAAAAGATGAGCAAATTCGCTCGCTTTTTTTAAGACAGTGACTTTAAACACCCGGACGGGTGGGTGATGATACAGCAACACCTAAACACTTTATTATTTAAGGAGGATTGTTTCAGGTATGAGCAACCAAAAAATTAGAATTCGTTTAAAGGCTTTTGATCACGTTTTGCTTGATCAGTCAGCGAAACGCATCGTCGAAACGGCGAACCGCACAGGCGCCGCTGTTTCCGGTCCGGTGCCGCTGCCGACAGAAAAGCAGATTGTGACCATCTTGAGAGCTGTACACAAGTACAAGGATTCAAGAGAACAGTTTGAAATCAGAACACACAAGCGTCTGATCGATATCGTTAACCCAACACCGAAAACTGTTGACGCGCTGATGCGCCTTAACCTTCCTTCCGGCGTTGATATCGAAATCAAACTATAAAGAAGCTTTTATAGCGAACCAAGAATTATGATCGCGAAAGCGATCCAATGATCAGGAGGAAATATGAAAAAAGCGATTATCGGTAAAAAAATCGGCATGACGCAGATTTTTAAAGAAGACGGAACCGTTGTTCCGGTGACAGTTGTCGAAGCTGGTCCCTGTACAGTCGTACAGAAGAAGACCGTAGAAACCGACGGCTACGATGCAGTTCAGCTCGCATTTGGCGACATCAAAGAAAAGAATGTCACCAAGCCAGTTAAAGGTCACTTCGACAAGTACGGCGTAAAATACGCGCGCGTCCTTCGCGAATTCAGACTGGACGACTGCAGCGCACTTGAACCGGGTCAGGAACTCAAGGCTGACGTTTTTGAAGTCGGCGATCATGTTGATGTTTCAGGCCGTTCAAAAGGTAAAGGATACGCTGGCGCGATCAAGCGCTGGGGACAGCAGAGAGGGCCAATGGCTCACGGTTCTAAATACCACCGTTCAGCGGGTTCTATGGGTGCTTCTGCCTACCCGTCACGCGTTCCGAAGGATAAACACATGGCCGGCCAGATGGGGAATAAAAATGTCACAACATTGAACCTTGAAGTGGTGTCTGTTGACGCAGAAAACAATCTGTTATTGATTAAGGGCGCTATTCCTGGCTCGAAGGGTTCTGTGGTTTCCGTAAAGAGCAGCGTCAAGGTTGCTGAATAACGACAGGAGGAAATCAAATGCCAAAAATCGATATTTTAGATACAAAAGGAAATGTTGTCGGCAATACCGAACTGAGCGAACGCGTCTTCGGCATCGAACCGAATGAACCGGTTGTTCACCAGGTTGTTGTGGCACAGTTAGCCAATAAACGCCAGGGCACAAAGGGCAGTAAAACCCGTTCAGAAGTCCGCGGAGGCGGCAGAAAACCATGGCGTCAGAAGGGCACAGGCCGCGCACGTGCGGGTTCCAGCCGTTCACCATTGTGGATCGGCGGGGGCGTGATCTTTGCACCGAAGAGCCGCGACTACAGCAAAAAGGTCAACAAGAAAGTCAAGAACTTGGCTATGCGTTCCGTCTTTTCCGCAAAGACAGCAGATCAGGAACTCAGAGTTGTTGACGCTTTCGATTTTGCAGCACCGAAGACAAAGGATATGGTCGCCGCACTGGATGCCCTCAATGCGAAAAACGCACTGATCGTCACTCCGGAAAAGGACGCGACTGTCTATCTGTCAGCCCGCAACATCACAAAGGTTCAGGCCACAACTGTTTCTGAACTCAATGTTTACGACATGCTCAAATACGATGTGCTTGTCCTCACAAAAGATGCGCTCGCTAAGATTGAGGAGGTATATGCATAATGAAAGATCCTCGCGATATTATCATCAGTCCGATCATCTCTGAAAAGAGCATGGATCAAACCGAAGAAAAGAAATATTCATTCAAGGTTGCGAAGGACGCCAACAAGATCGAAATCCGCAACGCAGTCGAAGAAATTTTCGATGTCAAGGTCCAGAAAGTGTTCACGATGAACATGAAGGGCAAAAGAGTCCGCCGCGGTTACACCGTCGGCAAGAAACCGGACTGGAAAAAAGCCATCGTCAAATTGACAGATGACAGCAAGACCATCGAATTCTTCGAAGGGGTCTAATCCCTTTACCCGATAAGCAAAAGATATTAAAGGAGATTTGCGAATAATGGGAATTAAAAAATACAAACCGACGTCACCAGGCCGACGCAACATGAGCGTCAACACCTATGACGAAATCACAAAGAGTGAACCAGAAAAATCCTTACTGACGAAGGTTAAGAAAAACGGCGGCCGCAACGTCTACGGCAGAATCACTGTTCGTCACAAGGGCGGCGGCGCAAAGCGCAAATACCGTATCATCGACTTCAAACGCGATAAATACGGTGTACCGGGTAAGGTTGTCGGCATCGAATACGATCCGAACCGTACCGCGAACATCGCGCTGATCCAGTACGCAGACGGCGAAAAACGCTACATCCTCGCTCCGCTGCGCTTACAGCCGGGTATGACCGTCCTCTCATCTGATGATGCAGACATCAAGGTCGGCAACTGCCTGCCGCTGGCTAACATTCCAGTTGGTACCTACGTACACAACATCGAATTCAAGCCGGGCAAGGGCGGCCAGATGGCCCGCTCCGCAGGCTCCAGCGCACAGCTGATGGCGAAGGAAAACGACTATGCGACCCTGAGACTTCCGTCAGGCGAAATGAGAATGGTCCGTTTGGAATGCCACGCCACAATCGGTATTGTCGGCAACCTCGATCATCAGAATGTCCGAATCGGTAAAGCAGGCCGTAAACGACACATGGGTATCCGCCCAACGGTCCGCGGTTCTGTTATGAACCCGAACGACCACCCGCATGGTGGTGGGGAAGGCCGCGCACCAGTTGGTCGTCCAGGACCTGTTACCCCTTGGGGTAAACCGGCATTGGGTTACAAGACCCGCAAGAAGAGAAAGCAATCTGATAAGCTGATTGTCAGACGCCGCAATGCCAAGTAACGAGGAGGAATAGAATGAGTCGATCATTAAAGAAAGGGCCTTTCGTCGAAGAAAGACTTTTAAAAAGAATTGAAGAAATGAACGAAAAGGGTGAAAAGAAAGTCGTCAAGACTTGGTCCCGTTCATCCACTATTTTCCCTCAGTTTG
The DNA here is from genome assembly GCF_903789625.1 of uncultured Pseudoramibacter sp. Classification (NCBI taxonomy): domain Bacteria; kingdom Bacillati; phylum Bacillota; class Clostridia; order Eubacteriales; family Eubacteriaceae; genus Pseudoramibacter; species uncultured Pseudoramibacter sp. The sequence continues at coordinate 36,183 of NZ_CAIFFF010000008.1, forward strand.
TCGGACACACCATCGCAGTTCACGACGGCCGTAAACACGTGCCGGTTTATTGCACAGAAGATATGGTTGGCCACAAATTGGGAGAATTTGCACCGACCCGTACATTCAGAGGTCACGCTGGCGCAAAGAAGACCGCTGCGCAATAAGCCTTAAAGGAGGAAATCAATGGAAGCTAAAGCAACCGCAAAAAACGTCCGTGTTTCATCCAGAAAGGCCAAGCTCGTCGCTGATGCCATCAGAGGCAAGAGTGTCGGAGAAGCACTTTCGATCTTACAGTTAGCGCCGAACAAGGCCGCTAGAATCATCGAAAAGGTCGTACTTTCTGCTTACGCAAACGCGGAAAACAATCACAACATGAATACAGACACCCTGTATATCGCTCAGATTTCGGCAAACCAGGGCCCAACTTTGAAACGCTGGAAGGCAGGTCCCCAGGGCCGCGCATTCCCGATCAAAAAGAGAACGTCCATCATCACTGCCGTTTTAAAAGAAGCAGATTCTAATGAATAATTAGGGGGTAAATCAATTTGGGTCAAAAAGTAAACGCATTTGGTTTTCGCGTAGGCGTCATCAAAGACTGGAATGCCAAATGGTATGCGAATGATAGAGATTTCGCTGACAACCTGATCGAAGACAACAAGCTTCGCAAATACATTAAGAAAAGCCAGTTCCAGGCTGGTGTTTCCAACATTGTCATCGAAAGATTCGGAAACAAAGTCAGAATTCACATTTACACCGCTAAACCGGGGATGATCATCGGCCGCGGCGGCGCAGGCATCGAAGCCCTTCGCCTCGAACTCGAAAAGATGATCAAAAAGACGGTTTACATCAATATCGTCGAAGTCAAGAACATCGACATGGATGCGCAGCTCGTCGCTGAAAACATCGCCGGCCAGCTCGAAAGAAGAATTTCTTTCAGACGTGCGATGAAACAATGTATCCAGAGAACCATGCGCGCCGGCGCAAAGGGAATCAAGACATTGGTTTCCGGCCGTTTGAACGGTGCAGAAATGGCGAGAAAAGAAGGTTACGCACAAGGCAATGTGCCGCTGCAGACCCTTCGTGCTGACATTTCCTACGGTTTTGCAGAAGCAGACACCACTTACGGAAAAATCGGCGTCAAAGTCTGGATCAATAAGGGCGAAATTTTAACCGGCCGTGAAGATATTCTGGCCGAAGCTCAGAAAGCTGACGACAAACGCGGGGGAAGAAAGAACAATAACCGCCGCAAGGCAGCACCCCGCACTGATGCGTAAAGGAGGATGTTGAGATGTTAATGCCTAAGCGTGTAAAACGCAGAAAACAACATAGAGGCCGCATGAAGGGCAAGGCCATGCGCGGCAACACCGTTTCATACGGCGATTTTGGCATCCAGGCTCTGGAACCGGCATGGATCACTTCAAATCAGATTGAAGCGGCTCGTGTCGCCATGACCAGATACACCCGCCGCGGTGGTAAAGTTTGGATCAAGATTTTCCCGGACAAGCCTGTTACAGCTCAGCCGGCTGAAACACGTATGGGTAAAGGGAAAGGTTCACCGGAATACTGGGTAGCTGTTGTCAAACCCGGCCGCGTGATGTTCGAAATTGGCGGCATTCCGGAAGCACAGGCAAAGGAAGCTCTGCGCTTGGCGCAGCACAAACTGCCAATTAAAACAAAGGTCATCAAAAAGGTTGACCAGGAAGCAGCAGGTGAAAACGCATGAGCAAGCAGATTAAAGAATTAAGAAGTCTTAACGATACAGAATTGAATGCGAAATTAGCAGATCTGAAAGAAGAACTGTTCAATTTGCGTTTTCAAAGTGTAACGGGTCAGCTCGAAAATCCGATGCGGATTCGGGAAGTCAAGAAGACTTACGCCCGTATTCAAACCATTTTGACAGAACGCAAAATGGGGATTAACCAGGCATAAGAAGGAAGGATAGCTGATGGAACGTAATGAAAGAAAAACGCGAATCGGTAAAGTTGTCAGCGACAAGATGGACAAAACAGTTGTTGTTGCCATCGAAACTTTTAAAAAGCATCCGCTCTACAAGAAACGCGTAAAAGATACAGTTAAATTTAAAGCTCACGACGAAAACAACGAATGCCATGTCGGTGATACCGTTAAATGCATGGAAACCAGAAAGCTCAGCAAGGACAAAAACTGGCGAGTCGTTGAAATTGTCGAAAAGGCATTATAATTACTACGGAGGTATCAGAGATGATTCAACAAGAAACAAGATTGAAGGTCGCTGATAACACAGGTGCAAAGGAACTGCTCTGCATCCGTGTACTCGGTGGTTCTGGCAGACGCTATGCCAATATCGGAGATGTCATTGTCGCTTCAGTTAAAAGCGCAACCCCAGGCGGCGACGTCAAAAAAGGCGACGTGGTCAAGGCTGTGGTTGTTCGTTCAAAACGCGGTGTCCGCCGCAACGACGGTTCTTACATCAAATTTGACCAGAACGCAGCCGTTCTGATCAACGACGACAAGAACCCGCGCGGAACCCGTATTTTCGGGCCTGTTGCCAGAGAATTACGCGATAAGAAATACATGAGAATCGTGTCTTTGGCTCCTGAAGTAATTTAAGGAGGTTTCCAGATGACAAGAAAATTACATGTAAAGATAGGGGATAACGTTCAGGTTATTTCCGGTAAAGACCTTGGCAAAACAGGCAAAGTCATTGCAGTTGATTTCGAAAACGCCCGCGTAAAGGTCGAAGGTGTCAACATTCAGACCAAGCACAAGAAAGCCAATCAGGCGATGCAGCAGGGCAGCATTGTAAAACAGGAAGGCTTCATCGACGCTTCTAACGTTTTACTTTTCTGCGACAAATGCGGTAAAGGCGTGCGCACTGGGATCAAAGTCAACGAAGATGGCTCCAAAGTCCGTGTATGTAAGAAATGCGGCACGGAACTTGATTAATAGAGGAGTACACAATGACAAGACTGAAAGATAAATATGTGAATGAAGCCGTTCCTGCACTGAAGGAAAAATTCGGCTACAAAAACCCGATGCAGGTTCCAAAACTGGTTAAAGTCGTGATCAACATGGGTCTCGGCGATTGCAAAGACAACTCCAAGCTGCTCGAAGCAGCGGTCAATGATCTGAGCATCATCAGCGGCCAGCATCCAATCGTAACCAAGGCTAAAAAATCCGTTGCTAACTTCAAGGTTCGTGAAGGACAGAGCGTCGGCGCAAAGGTGACTCTGCGTGCAGACAGAATGTACGAATTCTGCGATAAGCTCTTCAACGTCGCCCTCCCGCGTGTCCGCGACTTCCACGGCTTGAACAATCACTCATTCGATGGCCGCGGCAACTACGCTTTCGGGATCCGCGAACAGCTGATCTTCCCGGAAATCGAATACGACAAGGTTGAAGCCGTCCGCGGGATGGACATCATGTTCGTCACAACGGCTCAGACTGACGAAGAAGCACACGAATTGTTGGCACAGCTTGGCTTGCCTTTTGAAAGATAGGAGAATCATTCATGGCAAAAACATCAATGAAGGTGAAACAGCAGCGCAAGCAGAAATATTCCACAAGAGAATACAATCGCTGCCGTATTTGCGGAAGACCGCACGGTTATTTGAGAAAATACGGGATTTGCAGAATCTGCTTCAGAGAATTAGCCTACAAGGGAGAAATTCCAGGCGTTCGCAAAGCCAGCTGGTAATACGGATTTAGGAACAAGGAGGAACAAGCATGTCAATGACTGATCCAATCGCAGATATGCTCACGAGAATCAGAAATGCCAATACCGCAGGCCACGCGTCTGTCGAAATCCCGGCATCTAAAGAAAAAAAAGCTATTCTTAAAATTCTCCTCGATGAAGGCTATATCGAAAAGTACGAAACAATTGATAATGGCAATCAGGGGAATATCAAAGTCACACTGAAATACGGCGAAGACAAGAGCCGTGTTATCGCAGGACTGAAGCGCATTTCCAAGCCGGGGCTGCGCGTCTATGTCGGTAAAGAAGATGTGCCGAAGGTATTAAATGGCTTGGGTGTTGCCATCATGTCGACATCCAAAGGCGTGATCACGGATAAGGAAGCCAGAAAAGCAGGCGTCGGCGGCGAAGTTGTCTGCTACGTCTGGTAAGCGTATCTGAGGAGGAAATTATGTCAAGAATCGGGAATGCACCGGTTGTAATTCCAGACGGTGTCGACGTCAAAATCGACGGTCACGTCATTACCGTTAAAGGACCAAAGGGCACTTTAACCCGCGAATTACACCCAGACATTACAGCTAAACAGGAAGATAAAGAAATCATTGTCACCAGACCATCTGACGACAAATTCCATAAAGCAATCCACGGCACCACCAGAGCGCTGATCCACAACATGGTCGTCGGCGTCAGCCAAGGATTTGAAAAGAAAATGGAAATCAGCGGGGTTGGTTGGAGAGCACAGAAGAAGGGCAACAAACTTGTCATGAACTTAGGCTACTCCCATCCTGTTGAAATGGAAGATCCGGAAGGAATCGAAACCAAAACCGACGGTCCAAACACCGTCATCGTATCCGGGATCGACAAGGAAGCGGTTGGCGCTTACGCTGCGCTGCTGCGCTCCAAGAGACCGCCTGAACCTTACAAGGGGCATGGTATCAAGTACGCTGATGAACACATCAGACGTAAGGTCGGGAAGACCGGCTAATTGATCGGCTGATCGATTGAGACTATCTCCACAGGGTAAGAGAAAGGATCACAAATGATTAAGAAAAAAGATAAGAATAAGGTACGCCAGAACAGACACCTGCGCGTACGCCGAAAAATCTCCGGAACTGCAGAACGTCCGCGCCTCTGCGTATTCAGAAGCAATAAGCACATCTACGCTCAGGTCATTGACGATGTTGAAGGCAAAACACTGGTTGCCACTTCCACTGTCGAAGCTGACATCAAGAACGCCGTCGAACACGGCGGAGACAAAAATGCTGCAAAAGCAGTCGGAGAAGCTGTCGCGAAAAAAGCACTCGATGCTGGTATCACAAACGTCGTCTTTGACAGAGGAGGCTACATCTACACTGGCCGTGTCAAGGAATTGGCTGAAGCTGCCCGCGAAGCTGGCTTGAAATTCTAAAGAAGAGGGTCTGTTAATGAAAAGAAAACTTATTGACGCATCTGGTATCGAACTTCAGGACAGAGTCGTTGAAATCAACCGTGTCAGCAAAACCGTCAAGGGCGGTCGCAATATGCGTTTCAGCTGCTTAGTTGTTGTCGGCGACGGCAATGGCCTGGTCGGTGTCGGCACCGGTAAAGCTGTTGAAATTCCAGACGCCATCCGCAAGGGTGTTGACGCAGCGAAGAAGAATTTGATCAAGGTTCCATTGGTCGGCACCACGATCCCGCATCAGGTGCTCGGTCAGAAGGGCGCTGGCAGCGTTCTGCTGAAGCCTGCTGCAGCCGGTACTGGTGTTATCGCCGGCGGTCCTGTCCGTGCCGTATGCGAATTAGCTGGCATTAAGGATATTCGTACCAAGTGCCTCGGCACACACAATCCGCACAACGTTGTCATCGCAACTATGGAAGGTCTGTCAAGACTGACGACTGTCGAACAGGTTGCGGCAAAACGCGGCAAGAAACCAGAAGAAATTCTCGGCTAGGAGGACTATCATGGCGAAATTAAACATTACGTTGAAAAAGAGCATGATCGGCCGCAACCAGAGACAGCGCGCAACTGTTAAAGCTCTGGGTCTGCGCAAGATCGGTCAGACAGTGACCCATGATGATACACCTCAGATTCGCGGCATGATTCACAAAATTGATTTCATGCTCGATGTAGAAGAAGAAGCGTAGGAGGGTCTCTGAATGAAGTTAAGTACATTAAGACCTGCAGAAGGTTCTACAAGAAACACGAAGAGAAAAGGCCGCGGGACCGCGACCGGCCAAGGTAAAACCGGCGGCAGAGGTCAGGACGGTCAGAAATCCCGTTCAGGCGGCAGCGTTCGTCTGGGTTTTGAAGGGGGTCAGATGCCTCTGGCAAGACGCCTTCCAAAGCGCGGTTTTTCCAATTATCATTTCAAAAAGCAGTACGCCATCGTCAACGTCGGCGAACTCAATGCCTTTGAAGCCAATACAGTTGTGACACCGGAACTGTTGCTCGAATACGGCTTCGTCAGAAAATTATTAGCAGGTGTCAAGGTTTTAGGCGAAGGCGAACTCACCAAGCCTTTAACTGTAAAAGTGAATAAAGTCAGCAAAACAGCAGAAGAAAAAATCAAGGCCTCCGGAGGGAAGGTCGAGGTGATTTAATGCTTGCGACCCTGAAAAAAGCATGGAGCGTACCGGAGCTGCGTCGTAAAATTATTATGACGCTGCTCCTACTTTTAGTATATCGGTTAGGCTCATTCATACCAGTTCCGTACATCGACAGCCAGCAGCTCGCTTCGCTGGTCAGCGGCAACAACTTCTTTGGACTTTTCAATATCATTTCCGGTGGGAACTTTGAAAACTTCACCATTTTCGCAATGGGGATCACGCCGTATATCAACGCGGAAATCATTATGAATCTGCTGGTGTTTGCCATTCCGGCCCTCGAAAACCTTCAGAAGGAAGGCGAAGAAGGACGCAAAAAAATCGCTCAGTACACACGTTATTTAACGATCGTCCTTGCTGTTATTCAGGCCCTCGGCATGACACTTTCATACAGACAGCTGTTAGTTGAAAGAACATTCTTCACAGTCTTTACGGTTATTTTAATCGTTACAGCCGGCACTGTGCTTTTGATGTACATTGGGGATAAAATCACAGAAATCGGCATCGGCAACGGGATTTCACTGATCATCTTCATCAGTATCGTATCCCGCATTCCTACCGCAATTCAGAACATCTACCAGTACATGCAGGTCGGGACGATGAACATCGTCACCTTGATTCTGCTCATCATCTTCATCATTGTGGCGACTGTTGCGGTCGTAGCGGTGACAGAAGGACAGCGCAAGATTCCGATTCAGTACGCAAAACGCGTGGTCGGCAGAAAAATGTACGGCGGTCAGAATACCCACATTCCGCTGCGGGTCAACATGGCCGGTGTCATCCCGATCATCTTTGCTTCATCGCTGACGCTTCTGCCGGCGACGTTGGGACAGTTTTTCCCGAATTCAGGATTTACACAGTGGCTCGCGAAATACTTCGCATGGGGCACACCGCTGACGACGATTCTTTACGTCATCCTGACGGTGGCCTTCACGTATTTCTACACCGCAGTCACCTTCAATCCTTACGATATTGCGGACAACATCAAAAAGCAGGGCGGCTACGTGCCGGGCATTCGTCCAGGCAAGCCAACAGTGGAATACTTCACTAAGGTGATGAACCGCTTGACGCTCTTTGGCGGGATCTTCCTCGCGATCATCGCGGTCATCCCGATTATCGTCGGCCACTTCATCAGCGGCGTCAACATGCAGTTCGGTGGGACCAGCCTTTTGATCATCGTCGGGGTTGCGCTGGAAACGGTGAAGCAGCTTGAATCTCAGCTGACGATGCGCAATTATCAGGGATTTTTGAAATAAAAGATTCTTTAGAAACATATGGGGAGTGAAAATCAAATGAGAATCGTGTTATTGGGCCCTCCGGGCGCAGGTAAAGGAACACAGGCGAAAAAAATCGCCGATCAATACGGTATTGTTCATATTTCCACCGGGGATCTGTTCAGAGACAACATCAAAAATCAGACACCTTTGGGAAAGAAAGCCAAGGCTTATATGGACGCGGGCAATCTGGTGCCTGATGAATTGGTCATCGCGTTGGTTGAAGACCGTATTGCGAAGGATGACTGCCAGAACGGTTACCTGCTCGACGGGTTCCCGCGGACAGTAGCGCAGGCTTCAGCTTTGTCTGATTACACAGAAAAGACCGGCAAGCCCCTTGATTTTGCACTCTCAATTGAAGTGCCTGAAGACAAATTGATTGACCGGATCGTCGGCAGACGGGTCTGCCCCAACTGCGGCGCATCCTACCACGTCACCTTTAATCCGCCGAAAAAAGACGGCGTCTGCGACCGCTGCGGCGGCACGCTGACTCAGCGCAAGGACGACACCGAAGCGACCGTTAAGAACCGCCTCGACGTCTACAACAAGGAAACCGCACCGTTGATCGACTACTACCGCTGCAAGGACATTCTCGTCACCGTCAACGGCGATCAGGATGTGGGTGTGGTCACCGCCAATATTTTCAAGGCGCTCAATTAATTGAGGCACCTTCAGGAACAGAATCAAATAGACAGGAAAGTGTGAGACACAATGATTGCGATAAAAAATGACAAGGAAATTGAAAAGATGAAGGCAGCCGGCCGTCTGGTCGGCGAATGCCACAATCTGCTCAGAGATATGATTAAGCCCGGCATCACAACGATGGAACTCAACGACGTCGCGGAAAAATATTTCAGAGATCACGGCGCATATCCCACGTTTTTGGGGTACGGCGGATTCCCGTATTCAATTTGCGCGTCGGTTAACGAAGAAGTCGTCCATGGCTTTCCGTCAGACCGAGTTCTTAAAGAAGGGGATATCATCTCCATCGACCTCGGCGCGACGCTGGACGGATACGTCGGCGATGCGGCGAGAACCTGGGGTGTCGGGAAAATTTCAGATGAAGCCCAGAAGCTCATCGATGTGACCCGCGACTCTTTCTTCAAGGGAATCGAACAGGCGCACGTAGGCAACCGCCTTTCTGATATCGGCCACGCTGTTCAGCAGGTGGCGGAAGCCGCTGGCTTCTCCGTCGTCAGAGATTACGTCGGACACGGCATCGGCCGGGAAATGCACGAAGATCCGCCGATTCCGAATTACGGCAAACCGGGCCACGGTCCGAGACTGCTCAAGAATATGACCTTGGCGGTCGAACCGATGGTCGACGTCGGCACCTACGAAGTCCACACGCTGGACAACGACTGGACAGTCGTGACCAATGACGGCAAGCTCGCCGCTCATTACGAAAACACGATCTGGATCACCGGAGAAGGCGCGCCAGAAATTCTGACACTGGTCGAAGATTAATCGAAATTATTTTATGAGTAAAGAAATTGAGATCGGACAGATCGTCCGATCGAAAGCAGGCAGAGATAAAGGCAGATACATGATCGTCGTTGGGATACTCGATGGCGATCATGTTGCGTTGTGCGACGGCGATTTGCGCAAGATTGCATCGCCGAAAAAGAAAAAAATAAAACATCTTGCAAAAACGAACAAAGTCCTGTATCATATAAAAGATAGGCTGTTATCAGGTCAAAAAGTGCAGAATAGTGAGATACGAAAAGCACTTTCAGCTTATCCGCAGGATGGCCAGCAAAATCTAAACGCGACACAGAAATGAAGGAGGATATACTTTGTCGAAAAAGAATGTGATCGAATTGAAAGGCAAAGTTGTTGAAGCGCTGCCGAACACGGTGTTCAAAGTGGAATTGGAAAACGGACATATGGTCACAGCACATATTTCTGGGAAATTGCGTATGAATTACATCCGCATTTTGCCGGGGGATGAAGTTACTCTGGAACTTTCTCCGTACGATTTAGACCGTGGCCGCATTGTGTGGCGCGGAAAAGGCCGGTCATAATAATTTAAATAAGGAGAATATCATGAAAGTCAGACCATCTGTAAAACCGATGTGCGAAAAATGCAAAGTCATCAAACGTCATGGCAAAGTCATGGTGATTTGCGAAAACCCGAAGCACAAACAAAGACAAGGCTAATCGAAGCCAACATTATTTTTTGATCATTAATGTGGAAGCGGCTGTCAACACATTTTTGATAGATGAGGTTCGGATCCATCACCGTATTGCCTGAATAAGGGAATCAGATCCGACGGACATGGGCTGTTATTGTCACTTCGCAGCTCAGATCATATTTACACATGATTCAGGAGGTAAACTACTTATGGCAAGAATTGCCGGAGTTGACTTACCGCGCGATAAGCGTGTTGAAGTCGGCTTGACTTACATCTATGGCATTGGAAGAGCAACTTCAAAGCAGATTCTTCAGGAAGTCAACATTGACCCGAACACAAGAGTCAAGGATTTGACCGAAGCTGAAGTCGGCGCTCTCCGTAATATTCTCGATGAAAAATACACCGTTGAAGGTGACCTTCGCCGAGAAGTGAACTTGAACATCAAACGACTGATCGAAATCGGATCATACCGCGGTATGAGACATCGTCGCGGCCTGCCGGTCCGCGGACAGCGTTCCAAAACCAACGCGAGAACCCGCAAGGGACCGAAGAAAACTGTTGGCCGTTCTAAGAAAGACGCATAATAGGAGGTTGAAAATTGGCTAAGGCTGTTAGATCTAAAAAGAGAAAGATCAAAAAGAATGTTGAACGCGGTCAAGTACACATTCAATCTTCTTTTAACAATACAATCGTAACAATCACAGACAACGCAGGCAACGCGCTTTCATGGGCTTCCGCTGGGGAAATGGGCTTCAGAGGCTCCAAAAAGAGCACCCCATTTGCCGCACAGATGGCCAGCGAACAAGCCGCAAAATTAGCGATGGAACACGGCCTGAGAAGCGTTGAAGTTAATGTTAAAGGACCTGGCTCCGGTCGTGAAGCAGCGATTCGTGCACTTCAGGCTGCCGGTCTTGAAATCACAGTAATCCGCGACGTCACGCCGATTCCGCACAACGGCTGCCGTCCACCGAAACGCAGAAGAGTCTGATTGGAGGTATATAGAGTATGGCGAGATATACAGAAGCTTCATGCCGTCAATGCAGACGCGAAGGCATGAAATTATATTTAAAAGGCGAAAGATGCTATTCAAAAGACAAATGTGCTTTTGACAAGCGCCCGACACCGCCAGGTGGTGCAGGCAAACGCCGCGCGAAGCTTTCCGAATACGGCATGCAGCTTCGTGAAAAACAGAAGGTTAAGAGAATTTACGGCGTTCTGGAAAAACAGTTCAGACACTATTTCGACGTCGCTGAAAAACAGCAGGGGATCACAGGGGACAACCTGTTATTCTTACTCGAAGAAAGACTGGACAACGTCGTTTATCGTCTGGGACTGGCAACTTCCCGCAAGGAAGCAAGACAGCTGGTTCTCCACGGACATTTCACTGTCAACGGCAAGCGCGTCAACGTGCCATCCTATCAGATCAAGGTCGGCGACGAAATCGCAGTTGCAGACGGCAGCAAGAAATCCACAAAATTCAAGGACATCATCGAAGCGACAGAAAACAGAGCAATTGTTCAATGGTTGACGGTCGATTACGACAAACTGGCAGGTAAAGTTGTCAGCAAACCGACCCGTGAAGATATCGATATTGAAATTGCAGAACATCTCATCGTCGAATTGTATTCCAAGTAATCTAGGGCCGTATTGGAACCCTCGTGTTTTGGAGTCTTGTTTATATTTTAGGAGGGTATCGATTATATGATCGAATTCGAAAAGCCAATCATTAAGAATGTTGATAGATCCGAAGATAACACTTACGGCAAATACACAGTCGAACCTCTTGAACGTGGATACGGCACCACGCTCGGCAACAGCCTGAGACGGATCATGCTTTCCTCTCTTCCTGGCGTTGCCATTACATCTGTCAAGATTAATGATGTTCGTCACGAATTTTCGACGATTGAAGGCATTAGAGAAGATGTTATTGAAATTCTGCTGAATCTTAAAGGCCTGTGCGCCAAGATGTACACCGACGAACCGCAGATCATCCGCATTGAAGCTCAAGGCGAAGGCGAAATCACCGCTGGGGATATCATTTGTGGGCCGGAAGTGGAAATCATCAATCCAGACATGCATATCTGTACGATGGCCAACGACGCCGTCCTGAATATGGAAATGAAGCTGGAAAAGGGCCGGGGCTACAGACCGTCAGAAAAGAATAAGTACGACGGGATGCCCATTGGCACACTGCCGATGGATTCAATTTTCTCACCGATTCGGAAAGTCATTTTCCGGGTTGAAGATACGCGTGTCGGTCAGGTCACGGACTTCGACAAGCTGACGCTCGAAATCTGGACAGACGGGACGATGACGCCGGAAGAAGCACTGTCGCTTTCGGCGAAGGTCATGAACGACCACCTGAAACTTTTCATCGACCTGACAGAAGAAGCGGAATACGTCGAAACCATGGTTGAACGCGAAGAAAATGAAAAAGAACGGATCAAGGAAATGTCCATCGAAGAATTGGAACTCTCCGTCCGTTCGAGCAACTGCCTGAGACGGGCAAATATCGATACAGTTGAAAAATTGACTCAGAAAACAGAAGAAGACATGATGAAGGTCCGCAACCTTGGCCGCAAGTCCTTGAACGAAATCAAACGCAAGCTTGCTGAAATGGGCCTGTCTCTGAGTCAGGAAGATAAAACGAAGGAGTAATAGAATGGCTGGTTACAGAAAACTGGGAAGAACATCCGCCCAAAGAAAAGCCATGCTCAGAAATTTAACCACTGCACTTCTGGAACAGGGTCGCATCCAGACGACGCTGCACCGCGCAAAAGAAGTCAGAAGAATGGCTGAAAAAATGGTGACATTAGGAAAACGCGGCGATTTACACGCAAGAAGACAGGCTCTGGCCTACATCACAAGTGAAGATGTGGTCACTCAGCTCTTCGAAGAAATCGCACCGAAATACGCAGACCGCAACGGCGGCTACACACGCATTTACAAGATGGGACCGCGCCGCGGCGACGCTGCAGAAGTGGCCATCATCGAAATGGTCTAAGCCATTTGCGTGAGCTTAAGAATCAAGACTGAAGTCTTCGGACTTTGGTCTTTTTTATTTTGCAAGTTTTGGGTTTTGTATTATAATGGCATGCGGAACTAATCGTCAGATTGACGAAATACAAAGGATAAGGATATGAATGAGCAAACTGCATTTGTAACACACGGTCAGAACGGCCAGGACGCACAGAGCCAGCCGATTATCCGGGTTGAAAATCTCAGCTACGCCTATCCGGTGGAAGACAGTGACCAGCCTAAGCAGGCACTGAGCGATGTCAATTTAACGGTGGCGCGCGGCGAGTTTGTCGGCATCATCGGGCATAACGGCTCGGGCAAGTCGACGCTGTCGAAAATCCTGAACGGGATCCTTTCACCGGATTCGGGCGACGCCTGGATCGAAGGGATGAACACGAAGGATCCGGAAAAGATCTGGCAGATCCGGAAAACGGCCGGCATGGTCTTTCAGAACCCGGACAACCAGCTGGTGTCCTCGGTGGTGGAAACCGACGTGGCCTTCGGCATGGAAAACCTCGGCGTGCCCTCAGAACAGATTAAGGAAAAAGTGACAGAGGTCCTCGACATCGTCGGGATGTCCGACTACCGCAAGGCCAGACCGCACCAGCTCTCTGGCGGCCAGAAGCAGCGGATCGCCATCGCCGGCATCCTCGCGATGCAGCCGGACTGCATCATTTTCGACGAGCCGACCGCGATGCTCGACCCCAATGGCCGGGCTGAGGTCATGAAGACCATCACCAATTTGAACCGCGAGCACGGGATGACGGTGCTGCACATCACCCACTACATGACCGAGCTCGTCGGCGCGGACCGAATCGTCGTGATGGACGGCGGCCGGGTTGTCGCGACAGGCACGCCCCGGGAAATCTTCTCCCAGGTGGCGATGTTAAAAGAAATCGGCCTCGACGTGCCGCAGATGACCGAGCTGGCCTACCTTTTGAATCAGGACGGCTACGACATCCCGAAGGATGTCCTCGAAATTCCGGAAATGGTGGAGGCGTTATGTCACTTAAAATAGAACACTTGGATCACGTGTACGCGCAGAACTCGCCCTTCGAGTTCAAGGCCCTCGACGACGTGAACGTCGAGCTGGAAAACGGCCACTTCATCGCGCTGATCGGCCACACCGGCTCCGGCAAATCCACGCTGATTCAGCATTTAAACGGGCTGATCGAGCCGACTTCCGGCACGGTTTATTTAAACGGCGTCGATATTTTCAATCAGTCAAAAGAAGATTTGGTCAAAACCCGGTTTTCGGTGGGGCTGGTCTTCCAGTACCCGGAACACCAGCTTTTCGAGGAAACAGTCGCCAAGGACGTGGCCTTTGGCCCGAAGAATCTGAAGCTTTCAGAGGAAGAAATTCAGGAGCGGGTGAAATGGGCCATCGAAATGGTCGGCCTGGACTACGAAAAAATGAAGGACGTCTCGCCCTTTGAGCTCTCCGGCGGACAGATGCGCCGGGTGGCCATCGCCGGGGTGCTGGCGATGAAACCCAAGGTGTTGATTCTCGACGAGCCGACGGCGGGCCTCGACCCCCACGGGCGGGACACCATCCTCGGCCAGATTGAAAAGCTCCACAAAGCGACGGGCAATACGGTCATTCTGGTCTCCCACAGCATGGAAGACGTCGGGCGCTACGCCGACCGCATCCTCGTCATGTACAAAGGGAAGGCCGTGTACTACGACACGCCGACCGTGGTTTTCCGCCACGTGGATGAGCTCGAAAAAATGGGCTTGGCGGTGCCAGAAGTCAAGTACCTGATGCGGGCGCTGAAGAAACGGTACCCGGAAATCGACGACGATATTTTCACGGTTGAAGCCGCCAAGGCGGAGATCGAACGGGTGTTTGGAGGTGAACGCGATGTTTAAGGATATTACCCTCGGCCAATATTATCCGACCGGCTCGGTGATTCACCAGCTCGACCCACGGACGAAGATCAATTTTACCCTCGTGTACATCGTGCTGCTTTTCGTCGTGAACAATCCGGTCGGCTATTTGATCGCGATTGGGATTCTGGCGCTGGTGATCGCGCTGTCGAAAATCCCCTTCGTCTATATCGCCAGAGGCCTGAAGCCGCTGATCTTTATCATCGTGCTGACCTTTATCCTCAACATGTTCATGACGCCGGGGCAGGTGCTCTGGCAGTGGAAGGCGCTGCACATCACCCGGGAAGGCTTAAAACTTTCGATCTTCATGGCCCTTAGGCTGACGCTGCTCGTGGCGGGGACGTCGATCATGACGCTGGCGACCTCACCGATGGATCTGACTGACGGGATGGAAGCCGGCATGTCGGTGATTCCGGGGCTCAAGCGTGTAGCCCACGATCTGGCGATGATGATGTCCATCGCGCTGCGCTTCATTCCGACATTAATGGAAGAAACGGACAAGATCATGAAGGCCCAGAAGGCGCGCGGCGCTGATTTTGAAACCGGCAACATCATCGACCGGGCCAAGGCATTGATTCCGATTCTCGTGCCGCTGTTCGTCTCGGCCTTCAGACGGGCTGACGAGCTGGCGACGGCGATGGAAGCCCGCTGCTACCGAGGCGGGAGCGGCCGGACCCGGATGTACGTGCTTGCCTACGCGAAGCGGGACGCCATCGCCTACATCGTGCTCGCCGCGATGACGGCGGCGATGATCGGCTCCCGGTTCATCCAATACCCGTGGCCTTTCCCCTTTGGATAAGCCGATGAAAAACATTGGATTGGTCGTGGCCTATCGGGGCGACGCCTTTGCCGGCTGGCAGATTCAGAAAAACGCTGAGACCGTCGAGGGCGATTTGAAGCAGGCAGTCGAGGCGGTGACTGGCGAAAAGGTGACGATTTACGGCGCCGGGCGCACCGACGCCGGCGTACACGCCCGGGGACAGCGGGCCAATTTCAAAACCGCTTCCCGCATTCCGCCGGAGCGCTTCGCCTACGCCCTCAACGCCCACCTGCCGGAGGCCGTCCGGGTCATGCAGAGCTTCGAGGTGCCTGTGGCTTTTCACAGCCGATACGACGCGAAGGGCAAATGCTACACCTACCGCATTTACCGCGGCCCCATCGCCGATCCTTTGACCGCGGATTTCAGCTGGCAGGTGTCCTATCCTCTCGACGTGGACAAGATGCGGGCCGCCGCGGCGGAGGCCGTCGGCACCCACGATTTTAAGAGCTTTCAGGCGGCGGGCTCCTCGGCCAAGACCTCGGTCAGGCGGGTAGACCGCATCGACTTTGCCGAGGACGGGCCGATGCTCATCATCCGCTACGTCGGCACCGGTTTTCTCTACAACATGGTCCGGATTTTAACCGGCACCCTCGTCGCCATCGGCTCGGGCAAGTTTGCGCCGGACGCGATGGCGGGCATCATCGCGGCGAAGGACCGAAACGCGGCGGGCGTGACGGCCCCAGCGAAGGGCCTGGAGCTGACCCGCGTTTACTACACAAAATAATTTGACAAAAATGGGAAAAAGAATTGACAGTCAAAAGAGGCATATAATATAATATGTGTCAGGCTTTCATGTACCTCTGCCCCTAGGTACAAAATGATATAACGGCTGAGCCAACCAATCAGCCGGTCATTTCGCTTTCGATAATTTCCCACTTTTATCGAAAAAAACAACTTACAATCAAGGAGGATATGAGATGAAAGCATACGCCACAAAAATGGCTAAATCTCAGGATATAGATCGCAAATGGTATGTGGTCGACGCTACAGACAAGGTGCTGGGCCGTCTGGCTGCAGAAGTCGCAAACGTGTTGAGAGGGAAGAACAAACCGTGCTTTACCCCTAACGCAGATTGCGGTGATTTTGTTATTATTGTCAACGCTGACAAGATCAGATTAACCGGCAATAAACTCGATCAGAAGCTTTACAAGACCTATTCCGGTCATCCAGGCGGACTGAAGGAAATCGCTTATCGTCACTTCCTGGAAGAAAAACCGGCTCAGCTCGTTTACAAGGCAGTCCGTGGTATGGTGCCGCACAACAAGCTCGGCGATCAGGTGATGAAGAAACTTCGCGTTTACGCTGGTCCGGATCATCCGCATGCAGCACAACAGCCTGAAGAAATGGCACTGTAATCTGAGAGAGGTATAGAACATGGCAAAAGTACAATATTTTGGAACAGGCAGAAGAAAAGTATCCGTCGCGCGCGTGCGTCTGTTGCCGGGCGATGGTAAATTTACAATCAACGGTCGCGACATCGACGATTATTTCGGACTGGAAACACTGAAAATGATCGCACGTCAGCCGTTGGCATTAACCAACACCACTGACAGCTTTGACGTTGTCGTCAACGTTTATGGCGGCGGCTTCAACGGTCAGGCCGGCGCGATCCGCCACGGCATCGCCCGCGCATTGGTCGAAGCAGACGTCAACCTGCGTCCTGAACTGAAGAAGGCTGGCTTCTTAACCCGTGACGACAGAATGGTCGAACGTAAGAAATACGGTCTCAAAAAAGCGCGCCGCGCACCGCAGTTCTCAAAACGTTAATTTATATCCATCGGACTTTGCCGCTTTTCGGCAAAGTCTTTTTTTAACCCTAATTTTATTATTTTTTAACAAAGGAGAAAATCGTGTTGGGAATGATCTTTCTGCTCATCGTCATTCTGGTGCTGGTGCTCGTCAACGTGCGCGTCGTACCGCAAACCGAGACCTATATTATCGAACGGCTCGGCAAATTTAAAACCATCTGGGAGGCGGGGCTCCACGTGAAGGCGCCGTTTATTGACCAAATTACCAGCAAGGTCTCCCTGAAGGAACAGGTGCTGGATTTTCCGCCGCAGCCGGTGATCACCAAAGACAATGTCACGATGCAGATCGACTCCGTCGTGTTCATGAAGGTGTTCGACCCGAAGCTTTACACCTACGGCATCAACAACCCCCACGCGGGGCTGGAAAATCTATCGGCCACCACGCTGCGCAACATCATCGGCGAGATGGAGCTGGATCAGACGCTGACGAGCCGGGAAGTGATCAACGCAAAAATGCAGGGCGTCCTCGACGAAGCGACTGATCCTTGGGGTATCCGCGTGACCCGGGTGGAAATCAAAAACATCAAGCCGCCCCAAGAAATCGAAGAGGTCATGACCAAGCAGATGCGGGCCGAACGGGAACGGCGCCAGACGGTGCTCGAGGCTCAGGCCCATCAGGAAGCGGTCGTCTCTCGGGCTGAAGGGGACAAGAAGGCGAAGATTCTCGCCGCCGAAGCAGAGCGGGACGCGAAAATCGCGACGGCTGAAGGGGAAGCGCGCTCTCTCCTGTTGGTTTCCAAGGCGAAGGCCGATGGGATCAAGATGCTCAACGAGGCGGACATACAGGACGCGGTGTTGAAGCTTAGAGGCATTGAAGCTTTGAAGGACATGGCCGACGGCCGGGCGACGAAGATTTACATGCCGACGGATTTAAGCGATTTGATCGCGTCGCTGGGTGTGGCCGGCGAGGCTTTGGGCGTTGGCGATCACACGCCGATCGACAAAAGGCCGAAGATGCAAAAGGCGCCGGCAGCCGATCCGTGCGTCACGAGCGAAACCGGCCGTGGCGGCCGGGAAGCGGCTGAGACGTCTGCGCGGATTAATCGGGACGTCGAAAATCAAGGGCGCCGCCAATGACGAAGGCCATTTTCAAATTAAAAGCGGAGGCAGCTCCGCTTTTTTTAGTGCAATTTTGTAAAAAATCAAGGAAAAATTGAAAGAAAATGAAAAGTGTGATATAGTCTTGTAAGCGAAATTTTCACACAAATGAAAACCCGTCAAATCGGCGGGCCGATTGAAAATAAATGAAATAAATTTTGACCATTATCGGCACTACAATTCGTTAACAGGAGAAATGAATGAAACAAGAAAATCCAATTATTAATATTGCCGTGATTGCACACGTCGACGCGGGCAAGTCCACGCTGGTCGACGCTTTCCTCAATCAGAGCCACGTCTTCCGCGACAACCAGAAGGTCGTCGACTGCGTGATGGACTCCAACGATTTGGAACGGGAACGTGGGATCACCATTTACTCGAAGAACTGCTCGGTCATGCACGACGGCATCAAGATCAACATCGTCGACACCCCGGGCCACGCCGATTTCTCGTCTGAAGTGGAACGTATCCTCAAAACCGTCGATACCGTCATCCTGCTCGTCGACGCGAGCGAAGGGCCGATGCCTCAGACCCGCTTCGTTTTGAACAAATCCCTCGAACAGGGACTGCGCCCGATTCTGTTCATCAATAAGATCGACAAGAAGGATCAGCGCGCCGAAGAAGTCGTCGACGAAGTTTTCGACCTCTTCGTCGAACTCCACGCCAACGACGAACAGCTCGATTTCCCGATTCTTTACGGGATCGCCAAGGAAGGCATCGCCAAATACGAAATGGACGACGACAGCACGGATTTGACTCCGCTGTTCGACACGATCATCAAGCACGTCGGCATTCAGGAAGACCTGAGCCTCGAACCGCTGCAGATGCAGATTTCATCCCTGGCCTACGACGACTACATCGGCCGCCTCGGTATCGGCCGCGTCTCCACCGGGACGATCCACGAAGGGGACCAGCTGGAAGTGGCCAAGCGCGACGGCAGCTTCGAAAAGGTCAAGGTCAACCAGGTCTTCGTCTACAAGGGACTGTCCAGAGTGCCGGTTAAATCCGCGCCGGCCGGCGACATCGCCGTGGTCTCCGGGATTCCGGATATCTCCATCGGCGAAACCATCGGCGAAGTGGATCAGGTCCAGCCGATGGAAATGATCGAAATCGAAAAGCCGACGCTGTCGATGAACTTCTTTGTCAACACCTCGCCCTTTGCCGGCCAGGAAGGGGAATTCATCACGACCCGCCACCTGAAGGCCCGCCTCGAAAAGGAATTGGAAGTCAACGTCGGGCTCGAAGTCGAACCCCTGCCGGACACCACCGAAGGCTTCAAGGTTTCGGGCCGCGGCGAACTGCACCTGTCCATTCTGATCGAAAACATGCGCCGTGAAGGCTACGAACTGGCCGTCTCTAAGCCGGAAGTCATTTTCAGAACCGACGAATCCGGCCACAGAACCGAACCGATCGAAGAAGTCGTCGCCAACGTGCCGGACGAATACTCCGGGACCGTCATTGCCAAGCTGAACCAGCGCAAAGGGATGATGACTGAAATGAGCTCCGAAGAAGGCTGGACCGATATGACCTTCGAAGTCCCGACCCGCGGGCTCCTCGGCTATCAGAGCGAATTCATCAACGACACCCACGGCGAAGGGACGCTGGTCCGCCGCTTCGACCACTTCGAACGCTACAAGGGCGACATCCCAGGTCGTCAGAACGGCGTGCTCGTCTCCGGCGTCAACGGCGAAACCATGGCTTACTCGCTGTTCAACTTGAGTGACCGCGGGACCTTGCTCGTCGATCCGGGGACTAAGGTCTACGAAGGCATGATCATCGGGATCAACAACCGCAGCGACGACATGGTCGTCAACCCGATTAAGAACAAGAAGCTGACCAACACCCGTGCGTCCGGCTCCGACGAAGCCCTGAAGCTCATCGATCCGAAGGTCTTCTCCCTCGAAGAAGCCCTCGAATTTATCGAAGACGACGAATTGGTGGAAGTCACACCGCAGAGCATCCGCCTGCGCAAGAAGATTTTGTCTGAACTGGACAGAAGACGTGCGCGCCGCGGCGGTGGCAACAAATAAGCCGTTTTGGCACGATCACGACGCTGCTCCTTTTTGGGGCGGCGTTTTTTTGTGGTTGGCATTTCCCCCAGAACAGGCGTATAATAAAAATAAAAAGGGGGTTATTGCAATGGCATCTGACATTTCGAAGCTAACGGAAATTTTGAGGGAAAGCGACAACATCGTCTTCTTTGGCGGCGCCGGCGTTTCGACGGCTTCCGGCATTCCGGATTTCAGATCGGCGGGCGGCATTTACAGCCAGAAGCTCAACGCCACCTTCACGCCGGAAGAAATGGTGTCCCACAGCTTTTTCGTCAACCACACCGAAGAATTCTATAAATTTTACCGAGACAAGATGGTCTATCCCAAGGCCGAACCCAACGGCTGCCATATTGCGCTGGCCAAGCTCGAAAAAATGGGCAAGGTCAAGGCTGTGGTCACCCAGAATATCGACGGCCTGCACCAAAAGGCGGGCAGCGAAATCGTCTTTGAACTCCACGGCTCGGTCAAGCGCAACTACTGTACGAAATGCGGTGCGTTTTACGACGACGAATGGGTGATGGCGCAGCTGGGCGTGCCGAAATGCGAAAAATGCGGCGCGATCGTCAAGCCCGACGTCGTGCTTTACGAAGAAGCCCTGGATCCAGCGCAGATCAACGGCGCGGTGGACGCCATTTCGAAGGCCGACACCCTGATCGTCGGCGGCACCTCGCTGATTGTCTACCCGGCAGCCGGCCTGATCAATTATTTCAGAGGAAAGCACCTCGTTGAAATCAACAAATCGGCGACCTCGGCGGACTCCAGGGCAGAGCTGGTCATCCGCGACGACATCGCCAAGGTCATGGCCGAAGCGGTCGAAAATATGTAAATTTGAGACCTTTTCTCAAATGAATTGACCTTTTAATAAGATTATTCTATAATGAGATTAGTTAAATAAAAAAGATCCTGTGGGTAAAGGGAAACAGGTGGAAAACCTGTACTGTGAATCGCAGCTGTAACGCGAAATGCGCGCTCATAGCCACTGCCGAAAGGTGGGAAGGGAGCGCAGATGATATCGCGAAGTCAGAAGACCGGCACAGTGATTGGTTCGGATGTCTTCGATTTGTGGCATCGGAACGCAACAACGTTAAAGCAGACACATAAAGAGGTCGGTTTGACGAATGGATCCTTTCTATTTAACCTTCATTAATTCATTCCTCTTTCCATTTGCTTACACACAAAAGGAATGGAACCATCTCTTTGAAGCAGCGGCCTGGTGAACCGCTGCTTTTTTATTTGACTTTTCCCTTTTCAAACCATGCGCTTTTTGATACAATAAAAACCAGCAAATTTTATATAAAAAAAACAAAGATAGAGGTGCGTCTTTTATCAGTACCCGTCGGGATCGCATCAGGGCGAAGGGAACGGCGGGAAAAGGAAAAAACGCCGAAGAGCCGCTGTCCCTGCTGATAACGGTTCTGGGCCTGCCGAAAACATCGTCAGGACTGTCGCCGGTCGGCGGAGCGCTGTCAAATGTTTGGGAATCAATGTTGATTTCGAACCTTTGTGATGCCGGTATCTCTATACTGGCTTTTTTTATGACAAAAGGATCTGAAGGAGGATCATTGTGAAAAAGTATAATGTTGCTGTTGTTGGGGCTACAGGCCTCGTTGGCCAGATGATGTGCCGCGTGCTCGAAGAAAGAAATTTCCCAGTGGATCATTTCTATCCGATGGCGTCTTCACGCTCAGCGGGAAAAGCCATCGAATTCGCCGGCAAGACCTACACCGTCGAAGAAACCACACCGGAATCCTTTGACAAGGATATTGACCTGGCGATTTTTTCAGCCGGCGCCGGTACCAGCAAAAAATTCGCACCGGAAGCGGCGAAACGCGGCGTCATCGTCGTCGACAACTCGTCCTGCTGGCGGATGGATCCAGACGTGCCATTGGTCGTGCCAGAAGTCAATCCGGAAGATCTGAAATGGCATCACAACATCATCGCGAATCCGAACTGCTCGACGATTCAGGCGATGCTGCCGCTGAAGGCAGTCTACGACAAATACGGCATCGAACGCATCGTCTACTCCACCTATCAGGCCGTTTCCGGCGCTGGGGTTCAGGGCTACCGCGATCTGAAGGACGGCGTCGAAGGCGTGCCGCCGAAGAAATTCCCGTACCCGATCGCGTTCAACATCCTGCCGCACATTGACGATTTCCTCGAAAACGGCTATACCAAAGAAGAAATGAAAATGGTCAATGAAACCCACAAAATCCTGCACGACGACAACATCCGCATCACCGCAACCACAGCCCGTGTGCCGGTGTTCTACGGCCACAGCGAAAGCATCAACGTCGAACTGAAGAAGCCCTTCGGCTCAGTCAAGGAACTCCAGGACTGCATGGGCAGCTTCCAGAACGTCATTCTGCGCGACGATCCTGAACACAACATTTACCCGATGCCGATCGAAGCGGAAGGCCACGATGAAGTTTACGTCGGCCGCATCCGCCGCGACTTCTCGATCGAAAACGGCTTTAACTTCTGGTGTGTCGGCGACAACATCAGAAAGGGCGCCGCTTCCAACGCGATCCAGATCGCGGAATCCCTGATCGAACAGGATCTGGTCCACGATCAGTATCAGGGCTGATTGGCACGATTTAAGCTTTTAGGAGGAAACACTATGTCTACAATCTTTACCGGCTCATGTGTCGCGATGATCACGCCGTTTAAGGAAGATGGTTCTGTCGATTACGACGGCCTGAAGGCGAACATCGATCGGCACGTCGCAGAAGGCACTGACGCGCTTTTAATCTGCGCGACCACAGGCGAAGGGGCAACCCTCAGTGACGAAGAACACCGCAGCGTGCTCAAGGCTTCTGCCGAATACATCGACGGCCGCGTGCCCTTTATCGCCGGCACCGGCAGCAACGACACCAGCTACGCGGTGTCGCTGACCCAGTACGCCGAATCCATCGGTGCGGACGCGGCGCTGGTTATCAATCCTTATTACAATAAAACCACTCAGGAAGGGATTTACCAGCACATCAAGGCCGTCGCGGACAACACGAACATTCCGCTGATCGTCTACAACGTCCCGAGCCGCACCGGTTCCAACATCCTGCCGGCGACCATCGCCCGTTTGGCCAAGCTGCCGACGGTTCAGGCGGTCAAGGAAGCCAGCGGCGATCTGAGCCAGATCGCGGAGATCATCGAACTGACCCAGGACGACGATTTTGATGTGTACAGCGGCAACGACGATCAAACCCTGCCGATCATCGCATTGGGCGGCAAGGGCGTCATTTCGGTCACCGCCAACATCGCGCCGAAGGCCGTCCACGACATGGCCATGGCCTGTGTCGAAGATCGGATGGACGAAGCCCGGAAGCTCTTCCGCGCGATCAATCCGCTGAACCGCGCGATGTTCTACGAAAATAACCCGATTCCGGTTAAGGCCGCGATGAAGCTGATGGGTCTGGACACTGGGGCGATGCGTCTGCCGATGGTCCCGATGAGCGAAGGTGCGCAGGCGAGAATGGTCGAAGTGATGAAGGCCTACGGAGGACTGCTCGATGATTAAGATGATTCTATCCGGCGCTGCCGGACACATGGGCCACGTGGTCGCTGACTGTGCGGCGGCGGCTGACGATTTCACGATCGTCGCTGGCCTCGATCAGGTCAATGACACCAGCGGGGCTTTCCCGATTTACGGCGATTTCGATCAGTGCACTGAAGACGCGGACGTCATCATCGACTTCTCCCATTTTTCAGCTTTCCCGAAGGTGCTCGCCTTTGCCGAAAAGCGCCATCTGCCGCTGGTCGTCGCGACGACCGGCCTCAGCGAAGACGACGAAAAGGCTATCGCTGAAAAATCCAAAAGCTTCCCGATCTTCAAATCCGCGAACATGTCCCTCGGCATCAATGTGATGGCCGACGTCTTAAAGAAAATTTCCGGCGTACTCTCCGACTACGACATCGAACTGGTTGAAGCCCATCACAACCGCAAGGTCGACGCCCCAAGCGGCACGGCGCTGCTTTTAGCCGACGCCGTCAACGACGGTCTCGAAGAAGCCGGTCTGCCGAAGAAGCGCTACACCTACGGCCGCCACGGCCGCGACTGCAAGCGCACCGAAGACGAAATGGGGATTTCCGCCATTCGCGGCGGCACCATCTCAGGCGTTCACCTGGCGCTGTACGCCGGCGACGACGAGCTGCTCGAAATCAAGCACACGGCTCTTTCGAGAAAGATTTTCGGCAACGGCGCCCTCAAAGCCGCCCGTTTCTTGGTCAAACAGCCGAACGGTCTGTTCGATATGAGTGACGTCATCCACGCCCAGTAACACAGCATTAAAAAAGATCATATACAGAAGTCATTTACATTATAAAGGAGCGAACTGTTTAATTGACAGTCCGCTTCTTTATCTATAAAATAGAAAAAACAATCGAAAATCTATAAAAGGAATAAGGAATCATTTATGAATACGATCGTTCAAAAATACGGCGGAACGTCGATGGGGACGATTGCCCGGATCCAGAATGTCGCGAAGCGGATCATCGCGAAGAAGGAACAGGGCAACCGGATGGTCGTCGTCGTTTCAGCGATGGGAAAGAGCACTGACCACCTTGTCGAAATGGCTTACGCGGTCAACGACAAACCGCCAAAGCGGGAAATGGACATGCTGTTGGCCACCGGAGAACAGGTCTCCATTTCGATGCTGTCGATGGCCCTCGACGAAATGGGCTACAAGGCCATCTCCTTTACCGGTCCCCAGGTCGGCATTAAAACCGAAGGGCTCCACGGCCGCGCCAGAATCATGGACGTGGACAAGACGAAAATCGTCGAAGCGCTGGACGAAGACAAAATTGTCATCGTCGCCGGATTCCAGGGCGTCAACGAAAACGACGATATCACGACTCTGGGCCGCGGCGGCTCCGATACCTCGGCGGTCGCGCTGTCCGTCGTGCTCGGCTGCCCCTGCGAAATTTACACCGACGTCGACGGGATTTACGGCGTCGACCCGCGGCTGTACCCGCCAGCAAAGAAGCTCGACGTGGTCAGTTACGACGAAATGCTCGAAATGGCCAGCCTCGGCGCCGGCGTCATGAACCCGCGGGCCATTGAGCTGGGCCGCAAATACAATGCGGACATCCTCGTCGCCTCCAGCATTAACAAAGTCCCCGGGACGCTCATCACGTCGAACATCGATCAGAAAGCCAAGGACATCACCGGCCTCGCGGTCTACGACGACGAAATGATGGTGTCGATCAAAGACGTGCCCTACCGTTCGGACGTCGCGGCGCAGCTGTTTGCCGATTTGGCCGAAGCGGGCATCAACGTCGACATGATCAGCCAGACCAAGCCGGTCAACGACAAGATGCACATCTCGTTTTCCCTCTCGACGGAAGACCGGGATCTGCTCGACCGCGTCCTGCCGGAATTCCAGGCGAAATACGAAGGCACGGAAGTGACCATTCGGGACGATACCGTCAAGCTGTCGGTCGTCGGCAGCGGCATGAAGCTTCACAGCGGCGTCGCGAGCCGATTCTTCGCGCTGCTCTGTGAACAGCAGTTCCCGATTTTGATGGTGACGACCTCCGACATCCGGATCTCCTGCATGATTCCGAAAGAAGCGAAGGAACGGGTGGTCATGGCGGTGGCCGATGGCTTTGAACTGTAAAGAGGTGCGAAATGATTAATATTGAAGAACATCCAGTAGATTCGCTGTCCATCGACTGCGAAAGCTTAATGATCACGATGCATAACGTGCCCTTCGGCGAATACGTGATGACCCGCCTCCTCGACGATTTGGCCGCGGCGTCTGTCAACGTCAGCGTCATCTCGAGAACGGCGCCGGTTGGCAACACCTACGACGTGTCCGTCATCGTGCCGGAGCGGGACCTGGCTAAGGTTCGGGACATCGCTAACAACCTCGGAGATGATTTCCCCGAAGTGGGCATCACCGTAAACAAAAACATTACGCGGCTGAACCTTCACGGCATCGGCATGCGCACCCAGTCCGGCGTCGCGGCCAAATACCTGCGGGTTTTCGCGGAAAACGACATTCAGATTCTGATGATCACCACGTCGGAAATTGCGATGTCCTGCGTCGTCCGCAATGACGACGTCAAGCGCGCAGTGACGGCGATTCAGGCGGCATTTGATCTGGAATAAATCAAATTAAGAAATAAGGAAAACTATGTCTCAAGAAAATGAAAAAAAAGGTCTGTTCGAAAGGACAGACGACAAAGCTTCGTCGAAGGTGAAATCAGCCTTCGATGAAGACGTCCGGCCGGACGATGTGACAACTGACGATGATGTCGCCTCCGAAGCGCCGGCTGAAGCCGCCGCGGATGACGCGGGCGAAGCAAAGGACCCGACAGAAGTCGTCAACGAACGGCTGAGGGAACGCAGCTTCGAAATCGCCGAAGGCGAAGACGAAGACGACGAAGCGGACGCAGCGTCCAAGGCGGACGAAACGCCGGAAGCAGCGCCGAAAAAGACGGTCGAAACCGCGGCAGACGCCATTGACGCGATGGCCGCTGAAGTAGAGGCCTCGGCAAAAGCGGCGGACGCAGCCGCTGAACCGGAAGAAACATCCGAAGAAAAATCGGAAGACGCGGCGGACGCTGACGCAAACGAAGCCGCTGAAACCGAAGCTTCCGAATTGGAAGAAGCGGAAAGCGACGAAGCGAAAGACGAAGGCGCCTCGGCTGAATCCAAGCTCGCGGCCGAAATCGACGAGGTCTTTGCGGCTAAGTCCGAAGCTGAAGACCCTGAAGCAGCTGAAGCACCGGCTGACGAAACGACCGAAACGCCTGAAGCTGAAGCCGAATCAGACGAAGAACCGGTCGACGAAACGGCCAAATCAGCAGAAGCTGAAGCAGCCGATGAAACCGCCGAAGCCTCTGAATCAGAACCGGTCGAAGCCGATGACAAACCAGCTGATGAAACGGCCGAAGCGTCAGAAGCTGAAGCAGACAAAGCAGAAGAAGCAGACGAAGCGGCAGCCCAAGCCGAAACCGCTGAAGCCGCAGCCGTGGAAGACGCTGAATCAAAGGCGGACGCCGAAGAAAAGGCTGAACCTAAAGCTAAAAAACAAAAGAAACAGCCGAAGCCGCGTCAGCGGAAAGCCGCACCGAAGGCTAAAATCATCGGGGGAATTATCGCAGCTATTGCCATTATCTACGCAGCTTTCGCTGTTTATTTCAATTATCATTTCTTCCCGAATACGGCCATTAACGGCCTCGCCGCCTCCGGAAAAACCGTCTCAGCCATCAGCAGCTCCGTTGAAAACCGCGCCGACACCTATAGCGTCGAGCTTAAGGGGCGCAAAGGAGAAACCGAAAAGATCACGGCGACCGCTTTAGGCCTCAAATATCAGGGCAAGAAGCGCGTCCAGCAGATCCTGTCGAATCAGAACGGCTTTGCCTGGCCGGCGCACTTGTTCTCGGGAACCAAGAGCTACTCCGCGATTTCCTACGACAAGGACAAGATCGATTACCTGGTCCGCAATTTGTTCCAGGTGTCTGGCAGCCAGGTTGAAGCGGCGCGCAACGCCCAGCCCGTTTACAAAGACGGCAAAATCGTGATCGAAGATCAGATTTCCGGCAGCACCGTCGATCAGACCAAGCTCAAGAAGCTGCTGATCAACGCGATTGCCGTCGGCGACAGCACCATCGATCTGAAGGCTGAAGACTGCTACGTCCAGCCGAAATACACGTCGAGCTCCAAAAAGGTCAAGCAGGCGGCAGCCAAGATGCGCAAAATGATCAAGGCTGAAATCACCTACACCTTCGGCAGCGACAAGGTCGTCATCGACAAGAGCGTGTTCGGGCCGTGGCTGACCGTGGACGACAAGATGAACGTCACCATCGATCAGACTCAGCTCAAGAAGTATCTCTACGATTTGGCCTACAAGACCAACACCTATTACGGCAAGCACACCTTCAAGACCACCGGCGGCAGCACCGTTACCGTGAACGGCGGCAATTACGGCTGGCGCATCGACCGCGATGCCGAAGCCAAGAATCTGACCCAGGAAATCGAAGCGGGCAAGGTCATTACCCGCAACCCGGAATATTCCAAGAAGGGGAAGGTCCGCAACAGCACCTACGACGACATCGGCGATTCCTACGTCGAAGTCTCTATCAACGATCAGCACATGTGGGTGTACAAGGACGGCAAGAAGGTCGTCGACACGGCGGTCGTCACCGGCGACGTCACCAAGGGCAACGGCACGACGCCGGGCGCCTATTACATCGCCTACAAGGAACGACACGCGACGCTGAAGGGCGAAGGCTATTCGACACCGGTTTCCTACTGGATGCCCTTTAACGGCGGTCAGGGGATTCACGATTCCTATTGGCGCGGCGCCTATGGCGGCACGATTTACCGCGGCAACGGCTCCCACGGCTGTGTCAACACCCCGCCGGCTCAGGTCGCCCTCGTCTGGGACAACGTCTCTCAGGGGACGCCGGTCATCGTTTATTAAGGATTTCATCTTCTCTGAAATGCATCACACCGATCATTTCAGGGAAGATTTTTTATTTGAGCTTCATCTTTCTTTGAACTAAATTAACCGAATTGACGCACCCCGCGGTCCGCGTTAAAATAGGTTTATATTGTAAAAATGACTGGGGAGAGGAGTCCATTTTGAGCAGAGCATTTAACAAGCAGATCAATACGCTGAACCAGGAGATGGTTCAGATTTACCGAAACGACAACGCTTATATTTCTTACACGTCGGCCGCACTGCCGCAGCGCAGTGCGATGATCGAGATTCTCAACGAGATTCGCAAATTGTTTTACCCACGGCATTACGGCGACCGTCAGCTGTTCGACTGCACGATCCGCTACTACATTGGCAATTTGATGATGTCCATCGAGGAACGGCTGCACCACCAGGTCCGGCTGGCGCTGCTGCGGGCCAACGATACGAAGCCCAATGACGCGAAGGAGGATCCGGAGGCCATCGACGAACAGGCGTCGGCCATCAGCTGCGAATTCATGAGCCGGCTGCCCAAGGTGCGCCAGATGTTGACGATGGACGTTCAGGCGGCCTACGACGGCGACCCGGCAGCCAGTGACCTGGACGAAATCGTGCTGACCTACCCGGGGATATTCACGATGATGGTGTACCGGCTGGCCCACGAGCTCTACACGATGCACGTGCCGATTCTGCCGCGGATGATGACCGAATACGCCCACAGCCGGACGGGGATCGACATCAACCCCGGCGCAGTGATCGGCAAGTATTTCTTCATGGATCACGGCACCGGCATCGTCATCGGGGAAACCACGGAAATCGGCGATTACGTCAAGCTGTACCAAGGCGTGACCCTCGGCGCGCTGTCGACCCGCGGCGGACAGCGGCTGCGCGGCAAGAAGCGCCACCCGACTATCGGCGACCGGGTCACGATTTATTCCAACGCGTCGGTGCTCGGCGGCGAGACTGTCATCGGCCACGACACGATCATCGGCGGCAACTGTTTTATCACGGAGCCGATTCCCGCGTGCTCCCGGGTTTTCATCAAAAACCCCGATCTGACCATCGAAAAGGGGCTGGATCACCGCACAGGAACGGAGATTCCCAATCCGGATGCAGAACCGGAATTGGTTGATTAAGGAGAACATGACATGAACGACGGCAACACGGCGCTTTACGGCGTGTTCGGGCATCCGATTCACCACTCTTTTTCACCGGCCATTCATACGGCGGCCTTTGAGGCGGTGGGCCTCAACGCGACCTATCTGGCCTTCGACGTCACAGAAGATCAGCTGGAAAAGGCGGTCGACGGCCTGGTGACGTTGGACGCCAAGGGGTGGAACCTGACCATGCCCCACAAAACGAAAATGTGCGGCCTTTGTGATGAGCTGTCTGAGGCCGCGGCGATTGTCGGGGCCGTGAACACGGTGGTCAACGATCACGGCCATTTGACCGGGCACATCACCGACGGCGCCGGCTTTACCGCGATGCTTCGCGCCCGCGGCTTTGACGTGAAGGGCAAGCGCATTGTCCTCTTCGGCGCCGGCGGCGCGGCCCGGGCCGTCGCCGTTCAGCTGGCCCTCGACGGGGCGGTGTCGCTTTCGATTTTCAACCGTACGCTGAGTCACGGGGCGCGCTTAGCCGATTTGATCTCGGCGAGTACCGACTGCGACGCGCGCGCCTTTGCACTTTCCGACGAAAAGGCCCTGGCCGAACAGACCGCCGAGGCCGATTTGCTCGTCAACGGGACCAAGCTCGGCATGGCGCCGGAGCCGGACACCTGTGTGATAGCGGACCGGTCGCTTTTGAAAAACAAGCCGGTTCTGGCGGATTTTGTCTACAATCCGCTCACGACGTCTTTTCTTAAAATGGGGCAGGACGCTGGCTGTTTGACCTTTGACGGCCTGGGCATGCTGCTCTGGCAGGGCGCCCTGGCCTTCAAGCTCTGGACCGGGCAGGACATGCCGGTGGCGGCGGTGCGGCAGCGGGTCTTTCATCAATAAGGTGTCATTTGTCGGATTCATCGGGCTGTCCCTTGACAGTCCGTTTTTTTATTTGCTATGATAAAGTACAAGGTTAAAACGAATTCAGGAGGATTTTCCATTGAAATACTGGAACGAAACATTTGAAACCATGCCTCAGGACCAGCTCCGGGAGCTACAGCTGGTCCGGTTAAAACAAACGGTGGACCGCGTTTACGCCAACGTGCCCTTCTACCGCAAAAAATTTCAGGAAATGAACGTCGGACCGGAAAGCATCCAGTCCCTCGACGATATCCGCAGACTGCCGTTCACGACGAAGGACGACCTGCGCAACAACTACCCCTACGGTCTTCTGGCAGAGCCACTGAGCCAGATCGCCCGGGTGCACGTCTCCTCGGGGACGACGGGCAAGCCGGTTTGTGACGGCTACACCCACAACGACTTGTCGATGTGGGCGGAATGTGTGGCCAGGGGCCTCGCTGGTATCGGGGCCGATGCCCATTCGGTGATCCACGACGCCTACGGCTACGGGCTGTTCACCGGCGGGCTCGGCATTCACGGCGGCGCCGAACGCATGGGTGCGTCGATCATTCCGATGTCCAGCGGCAATACCCAGCGCCAGATCATGCTGATGCAGGACTTTAAGGCGACGGTGCTCACCTGTACGCCGTCCTACGCCGAATACCTCGGGGAAACGATGCGCGATGAAGGCGTCGACACCTCGGCACTGCCGCTGAAGGCCGGCGTCTTCGGCGCTGAACCCTGGTCGGAAAACATGCGCAAAAACATCGAAGACCTGCTCAACATCAAGGCCTACGATATTTACGGCATGTGCGAAATCTGCGGACCGGGCGTGGCCATCGAATGTCCGGAACAGGACGGGCTCCATTTCTGGGAAGACTTCTTCTATTTCGAAATCATCGATCCGGAAACCGGCGAAGTGCTGCCCGACGGGGAAACCGGGGAACTGGTCATCACGACCCTCACCAAGGAAGGGATGCCCTTGATTCGCTACCGTACCCGCGATTTGACCTGCATCATTCCGGAACCGTGCAAATGCGGGCGCACCCATCGGCGCATCGCCAGACTGAAGGGCCGCACCGACGACATGATGGTCATCCGCGGCGTCAACGTCTTCCCGTCCCAGATCGAACACGCGCTGTTGGAAACCGGCTACGTCGAACCGCAGTATCAGCTGGTCGTCACCCGGGAAGGCTCGCGGGATCAGCTGGAAATCAAGGTGGAACTCAAGGAAGACTTCAACCTCGATTCCATCAACGCCCTCGAAGAGCTCAAAGCGAAGATCGAACACGAAGTGCATTCGATCATCGGCATCAAATCGAAAATCACGCTGGTCGAGCCGAAGAGCCTGGAACGCTTTGAAGGCAAGGCCAAACGGGTTGTGGATCTGCGGAAAATCTGAGGAGGTAAGAGTATGATCAGACAGGTTTCAGTTTTTATGCAAAATCAGGAAGGGCAGCTGGCCAAAGTGCTGCGCACCCTGGCCGATGCCAAGGTCAATATCCGTTCGCTGACCATCGCCGAATCTGAAGATTTCGGCCTGCTGCGTTTGATTCTTCAGGATTCGGACGCGGGCATGGCGGCCTTAAAAGGGGCAGGCATCATGGCCAATGAAACCCAGGTGCTCGCCGTCGAAGTGCCGGACGAACCCGGCGGCATGGCCAGCATCGTTGAAGTCCTCGGCGGCGCGGACATCAGTATTGCTTATGCTTATTCCTTCCTGCCGAAAAATACCGACAACGCGATCATCATCTTGAAGGTGGCGGACGCCGATTACGACAAAGCGATTGAATTGTTTAGCGGCGACGAACGGACCAACCTGCTTGCACGAGATGAACTGTTGACAAGGTAAGCGCGTGAGGTTATAATAGAGACAAATAAAATAACAGTCTGTTTCAGGGCGGGGTGCAATTCCCCACCGGCAGTGATGCGAAATGCGAGTCTGCGAGCCTTTTTGGGCAGATCTGGTGTGAATCCAGAACCGACGGTATAGTCCGGATGAAAGAAACGGTCAGTGTGTGTTTGACTCGTCCTGAAAATAAATTTATTTTCAGGACTTTTTTTACGCGCGAAAGACCCCGGGGCAGACTCCTAAGGAGGCAGCATTCATATGAAAGCACAGCGCAAAACGCATTTTTTGGCACATCTCGCGGTATTGGTCGCGATGTCGGTGTTGTTGGTCTATTTGATTCATTTCCCGATCATGCCGGCCGCACCGTTTTTGGAATACGATCCGGCGGACATTCCGATTCTCGTCGGCACCTTCTTGTTTGGGCCGGCCGCCGGTCTGATCATCACCGCCGTGGCCTGCATCGTCCAGGGACTGACGGTCTCGGCATCCAGCGGCGTCATCGGCATTTTGATGCATTTCTTCGCGACGGGCAGCTACGTCGTTGTCGCCGGACTGATTTACGTGAAGCATCACACAAAAGGCGGTGCAGTTGCGGCATTGATCGCCGGAACCCTCACGATGACCGCTGTGATGTGCGCCTGGAACCTCGTGATGACCCCGATTTTTATGGGGACCCCGAGAGCCGCTGTGGCGGCGATGATCGTTCCGGTCATCATTCCGTTTAACCTGATTAAGGCGGCACTTAACGGCGCGATTACCTTTGCCGTTTACAAATCCATTTCCCGGGTTTTCGACCGGGATTTTAACCGAAACAAAGTCAGCCACGCCAAGGCCGACGCGTAAGACACAATCGATCAAAAATCAAAACCACGCGTTGAACGCGTGGTTTGACCTGACCCTATAAGGGTCTATCTCTTGTGATAGCCCCTTAAGGGGCACTGAATACACCTGACAATCACATATTTATTACCGGCCGCCCCCTATTCGGGGGCCCTGGTTTAGCCTTTTTTCACCGGCTTACCCGTAAACGGGTCAATATATTCCTTCAGGCTGATTTGATCGTTTGCTATATCTTCTTGTAATTGATTTTTGATATAGGTTTCTATTGCCCTTTCATTTTTTCCAACCGTATCAACGTAATATCCTCGACACCAAAAATGTCGGTTCCCATATTTATACTTCAGATTTGCGTGCCTATCAAAAATCATCAAACTACTTTTACTTTTTAAATATCCCATGAATGATGAGACGCTTAGATGCGGCGGTATTTCTACCAACATATGAATGTGATCCGGACAGCATTCGGCTGCAACTATATTGACACCTTTTCTTTCACATAGTTCTCTTAATATTTTGCCTACATCTACTTTTATTTTCCCATATATTACTTGTCTCCGATATTTCGGTGCAAAGACTATATGATACTTGCATCTCCATTTACTGTGGGATAAACTTTGTATGTCATCTTTCATGACCTTACCTCCTATATAGTTTTTTCGTGGTTGTCAGGCCACAATCATCCTATCATAGGAGGTTTGTCTCGTTACATATACTAAAGTGTTTTTTCCAACCCCCAGTTGAACTGGGGGATTTATTGTCGCTAAAGCCCATTAAAAAGCGAAGTCTGAATGTTCAGGCTTCGCTTTTTTATTGGCATCCCTCTGGGCGCAGGGGGAAAGGTGTGTCATCGCCTTTTAGCAGATCGGCACAAAACTGTGGTAGAATATTAAGCGAAATCACAAAAGAGAGGAGAGCACCATGTCCATCCAGCAGCAAGCAAACGTCACCTGTCCGGCGTGCGGGTGCGCCAGCATGTTCACCATCTGGCAGAGCGTCAACACAACGGAAAACCCGGAAATGAAGGCCGCCTTCATGAGCGGGGCCGCCTTTCGGTTCCGCTGCCCGAAATGCGGGAGAGAGACGCCGATCTTTTACCCGTGCCTGTACCACCAGATGGCCGATCAAATTATGATTTATCTCGTCCGGGAAGAAAAGGTGAAGCCGACGGCCGAGGTTTTCAAAAAGGGGAAGAGCGACCCTAAAAACCACCACTACATTTATCGGATTGTGACGACGCCCCAGGATTTCATCGAAAAAATCCGCATTTTTGACGCCGGCCGGGACGACCGCACCGTCGAGGTCTACAAACACCTTTTGACCCACACGGTCGCCGAGACCTACCCGGACTTGGATTACGACGCGATCCGCTACGACGGCTACAGCGACGACGGGAAGGAATACCTCGACGTGTTAAAGGGCGGCGAAGTCCTCACGAGTGCAAACATCGACGACGATTTGTACCACCGCCTCGACGAAGCGGTAAATGTCCAGTACGGGGCCATCCGTCACGGAGAAGATTGGGTCATCGACAGCCATTGGGCCGCCGGTGTCATCGGCTGAGGGCCGCCATTTTAAAATTCATTCCGCCTTTTGGCGGATTTTTTTTGCCTGAATTGCCCGTGGCGGATATCGAAGATGATTTCGTTTAAAACTTAATGTGTGGCAAAATCCATTTATTTTGGTCTTGATCGAAAGTATAATAGAGGCACTTTCTAAATATCATCTAACACGCTGTGCAGAAAGGAGATCATCATGTTTAGGGATGAAGAAAGGGTGTTCAAAGATCAGGCTTATCGCTATTTTTTGTTCGGGATATTCGCCATTGCGGTCTCGTTTTTCTTAAGTGATTTGATTTTGTCGGAAATGGCAAAATACGTGAAAATGTCAAGTGATCTGCGGGAAACGATTGGCGAAGCTTTTCGGCTCGCCGTGCTCATGGTCGTGATTTTTGCAGGCCATATGCAGGGCAGGATTTATGCTTCCGATCGGGAGCGTTTTATCCACGGCCTGCTGACGGGTTTGCCGATTCTCGCCATTGCAGCTGCCCAGCTGGTGCTCAGTATCGTCCAGGCCGATCCCGGATATTTTTCAAATACCGAACTTGTCTGCGCCACCATTGTGACTTATACGCTGACCGGCATTTTTGAGGAATTGCTGTTTCGCGGCGTGGTGCTGAACGCTTTTCAGGATGCCTTTGCCAAAAAGCGTGCGAAAACCATCTGGGTGTCGCTCATTTTATCGGCACTGGCATTTGGACTGATGCATCTCACGAATCTGGCTTCAGGGCAAGATGGGGTGGGAACGCTGATGCAGGTCATCGAGGCGACCGCCGTGGGGCTGTGCTTCGGCGCCGTTTATCTCAGATGCCGCAATATCTGGGTGGTTGTGATTTTACACGCGCTGACCGATTTGTCCCAATCCATTGGTACCAATGGGCAGACAGCCGTCGACGTGCAAAATACGAATGTCAATGCCGCGACGTCCATCCTCAGTATTCTGCCGTCCCTTGTTATATTGCTGGGTCTGACCCTATTTCTTTTAAGAAGATCCAAGATGGAAGCGATCGTTGAGGAGAAGCGTGAAGATGGTGTTGAACCGCGTCAAGCTTAAGTTGGTGATCGATACCAGTTTTGACATGTACGAAAAACACAAGCGATTATTTAAAGGAGTAAAATGATGCAGGGAATATCTATGAACGAGTTGTATGACGTAATCTCAAATTCACATGATGTTGAGTTCACCTATGATGGAACCATGTATGTGCTGCAAACGGAAATCGATGGTGAAAATACCTTTCTCGTCATTTGGGACTGTACACCTGGCTCACCTAAATGTATAGCAAAATATTGTATACCTGACCAGAACACCATTCCTAAATCAGTAATTGATAATATATTAGATGATCCCTGTTTTGACGGAAAGTCCTTTATGGATATTAAACAAGATGTTGTCGTAGATATCATTTATTAATTATTTACCACGAGGTGCTTGAACTTGATTTGGCGCTTGAATCCGAATCCTTCGAGGCATCATCGCCGCTTCCGCCCTTGAGTTTGTTGAGCGGCGATCGGTCGGAAATGTCAGTGAATGTGATCTCATCGCCGATATCCTTCGGGGCGCTGGTGCTGTTCAAATCCTTTTCGACGATGGCGCTGCCGTCGACGGTGATCGACGCGTAACTAATTGAAACGCAATCCGTTTAACTGCGTTTTTTGGTGGAATTGTCCTCCCAGGATACCGAAACCTGATGATTTCGTTTAAAATTAAAGTATGATATAATAAATAATATGATAATCTTGATCTCAACCATAAACGGAGACGAATCGCATGCAGAGTAATTTCGAATTTTTAAGCCGGGACGACGAGACCCAGGCTTATTTACAAGACGCACAAAATGCGGAAAAACAATACGCGTTGGAGATGTACGACGCGGAGCTGGTCACGGTGCGCAAAATCGCGGAAACCCTCGCGCGCCAGATCCTTGACCGCCATTACATCGATATGGACGCGTACAGCACGTTCAACGATTGTTTAAGAGAGTTGGAAAATCGCCGCCTCGTTGGGCAAAAAGTGCTCGACTGTTTCAATGGTATTCGGCGGGCGGGCAACCGGGCCGCCCACGCATTAACTCAGGGCAGCAAAAAAGAAGGGCTATCTGCGCTCAAAATGGCTTATGCGCTGCTGGCCTGGTTTTATCAGCAGGACACTGGCCAGACCTTCAAGCCGGTCTTTGTCGAGCCAGTGGACGATCAATACCAAACGGCGGAGCGCAAGGTGATCTACATCCAGACGGCAGACAACACCAGCGGCAAGTGGCAGGTGTACGACGGCAAGGAAAAAATCGGTGACGCCACCGCCGACGACTACGAAGTCGATAACCGGCCGAACAGCGACGACCTCAGAAAGATGGCCGATCGCCGCATCCGCCAGTACATGACGACTGCCGGCGTGCCCTATAAACTGCAGTGGAGCGAATTGGCTTACCGCAAGTCCGACAAGAGCTGGTTTCGGGATTACGACGTGCACCGCGTACTGGAGCGCTCGGGCATCAAGAAAACAGAGGTGACTTCGGGCAACGAATGGTTCGAGACTGACCTTGAGACGGCCAAGGCCGCGATTAAAGCAGTCAAAGAGGGGCGGACGTCGATTCAGGCCCTGCCTGGGCAGCAGGAGCAGGCACCCATCGTCTTGAGGCCGGAGCAGCAGGAGGCGATCCGCAAAACGAAAAAAGCCTACAAACATGGGGACAAGATGCTGTGGAACGCGAAGATGCGCTTCGGCAAGACGCTTTCAGCTATGCAGCTCGTCAAGGAAGAGGGCTTTGCACATGTGCTGATTTTGACACACCGTCCCATCGTCGACGAGGGATGGTTTGCGGATTTTAAAAAGATCGGCATGCCTGAGGCTGGCTACCGCTATGGCTCAAAAAACGAGGGCGACTCCTTTGAGTCCCTGATGGGCTACGGCGGCCCCTACGTTTATTTCGCGAGTCTTCAGGATTTACGCGGCTCTGAAATGGTCGGCGGATCAGCTGGCGACAAGAACCGCGAGTTGTTCAACAATCTCTGGGATCTGGTCATCATCGACGAAGCGCACGAGGGTACCCAGACGGAACTGGCCCAAAGTGTCATGCATCAGGTGATCACGGAAAAGCACACCAAGCTCCTCGAACTCTCCGGGACGGCGTTCAATTTGATCGACCAATACGACGCGGATCAGGTTTTCACCTGGGATTACGTCATGGAGCAGAGCGCCAAAGCCAATTGGCCGACAATCCACGGCAACGCGCCCAACCCCTACGCAGGGCTTCCGAAGGTGTTGATGTACACCTTTGAGATGCACCGCCAGTTTGACGACGAGCGTTTTCTCGGGGAGGATAAGCGCGCCTTCAATTTCAAGACCTTTTTTATGACCAAGGCGGACGGCACCTTTGTCTATGCCGATCAGGTGGCACAATTTCTGCGCAACATCACGACGCCGGACTTGAAGACTTGTTACCCGTTTTCGACCCGGGCTTTTCGCGATCAGCTTCGCCACACCCTTTGGATTCTGCCGGGGATCAAGGAAGCCAATGCTTTAGAGGCGATGCTCAAAAAAGATCCGGTTTTCGGGATGGAATATCGAATTGTCAATGTCGTTCGCAGCGGGGACGCAGAGATCGCCTCCCAGAGTGATAT
The DNA here is from genome assembly GCF_903789625.1 of uncultured Pseudoramibacter sp. NCBI lineage: Bacteria > Bacillati > Bacillota > Clostridia > Eubacteriales > Eubacteriaceae > Pseudoramibacter > uncultured Pseudoramibacter sp. Next base: position 74,804 of record NZ_CAIFFF010000008.1, read on the forward strand.
CGACAAGGTGAATCAGGCGATGGGGCCAGACCCAGCGAAAACGAAGACGATCACGCTGACGGTTCGGAAAATGACGACGGGTGTGACGATCAAGCCGTGGACCGGGGTCCTGTTTCTTTCAAACACGAACAGCGCGACCCAGTATCTCCAGGCGGCTTTCCGCGCGCAGACGCCTTACGCGTCAGAGACTTTCGGGCAGAAGACCCAGTGTTTCATCTTTGATTTTGCGCCGGACCGGGCGCTGACGGTGATGGCTCAGGCGGCACAGATGAACACGGGTGTTGGGAAGCGGACGAGCAGCGCGCAAAAGCAAAAGATGGCGGAGCTGATGAATTTCCTACCGATTCTCGGCGAGACGGGCCACGGCATGAAGCCCTACAAGGTGGACACGATGCTGGCAAAGATCAAACGGGTTTACGCCGAAAAGGCGGTGCGCACCGGCTTCGACGACGATTCGATTTACAGCGACGCGCTCTTGATGCTCGATGCGGCGGATCTCAGCGATTTCAACGATTTGAAAGCCATCGTCGGTACGACGAAGGCCGAAAAGAAAGCGATTCAAATCGAGATCAACCATCAGGGCCTCGACGAGGAAGCGTACAAAAAAGCGTTGGCCGCCGAAAAGAAAACCAAGCGTGAGCGCAGCCCAGAAGAGCAGGCGGCGCTCGACAGGATGAAGGCGCTGAAGAAGCAGCGCAAGACGATGATTTCGATTCTGCGCTCGATCTCAATTCGTATTCCGATGATGATTTACGGTATGGCGATCGACATCGACCGGGACGTCAAGATCGACCAGTTTACGCGGCTGGTGGACGATGCGTCGTGGCAGGAATTTATGCCCAAGGGCGTGACGAAGGCGTTATTCCGGAAGTTTATCAAGTATTACGACGCGGATGTGTTTATCGAGGCGGGGCGGATCATCCGGCGGCGGGCGAAGGCTCTCGACGCTTACGAGCCGGTGGAACGGGCGGAAAAGCTCGCCTTGATTTTCGGAACGTTTCGAAATCCGGACAAGGAAACGGTGCTGACGCCGTGGCGGGTGGTCAATCTGCATATGGGCAAGACCCTGGGCGGCCTTTCGTTTTACGACAGAAAATGGCAGCACACGACGGTCGACGGGAAACCGGTGACCCGCTGGATCAAGACAGATGACACCGACCGGATTTTCAGCCCTTACACGCACATTCTCGAGATCAACTCGAAGACGGGGCTGTATCCGCTGTACGCGGCGATTTCCATTTATCATCTGGAATGTTCGCAGCTGTATCAAAGGACAGGCGGCAAAGCCGGCCGGGCGGAGCGGCAGTTGCTATGGCAGCGGATTTTGCGCAACAATATTTTTGTTGTCGCGAAGACGCCAATGGCCAAGGCCATCACCCAGCGGACACTGGCCGGGTATCAGGATTTGGATACCAATGTGTATTATGTTGAGGATATTGTGGCCGGAGCGAAAGCTGACGCCAAGGCCGAAGCGAAGAAAATTGGAGAATATTTTGGAATGATGAAATTTGACGTGGTCATCGGCAATCCGCCGTATCAGGAATCCGCAAAAGGTGAAAGCACACGAGACGAGCCGATTTATCATAATTTTATGAATTTGGCTTACGAACTTTCAGATTTGGTCACTTTGATTACACCGGGGAGATTTTTATTCAACGCAGGGCAAACACCTAAGGCATGGAACAAAAAAATGCTCAATGATCCCCATTTGAAAGTCGTGATGTATGAAAAGGACAGTTCCGAAATTTTTCCAAGAACGGATATAAAAGGCGGTGTTGTGATTACACTGCGCGATGTGAATCAGGATTTTGGTAAAATTGGAACTTTTACCCCATACGAAACACTTAATGCGATTGTAAAAAAAGTTTGGGCGGATCATAAAAAGAAAAGCTTAAGTGAAATTGTTTCTTCGCGTGGGAATTATCGTTTTACAGAAAAATTTTTCGATGACTATCCAGATGCTTCAAAAAGATTAGGCAAAGGGACTGGGAATATGATCGTTTCCAACGCCTTTGAAAAGTTACCAGAAGTTTTTGATAAAGAAGAAAGCGAAAATTGCTACAAATTTATCGGAAGAATTAATAATCGCAGAGTATTTAGATATATTGAAAAATCATATGTACAAAAAAATGATTATATAGACAAATATAAAGTCATGTTGCCTGAAGCGAACGGCAGAGGGGAATTGGGAGAAACATTAAGTTCACCATTGATTGGCAAACCAAATGAGGGTGCAACGGATACATTTATCAGTATAGGCGCTTTCAACTCTGAAAAAGAAGCAGAAGCGTTACTCAAATATATCAAAACAAAATTTTTACGCGCTTTATTAGGCGTAAAAAAGGCAACACAGCATAATCCAAAATCTGTATGGCAATTTGTCCCCATGCAGGATTTTACAAGAAATGCCGACATCGACTGGTCCCAGACGGTTGCGGAAATTGATCAGCAGCTTTACAAAAAATATCAGCTGTCGGACGACGAGATCAACTTTATTGAAACGAAAGTGCAGGCGATGGATTAATGGCGGAGCAGTTGATCAAATCCGCGGAGCGCGTCAAAGATCACGGCGAAGTCTTCACTCCGAAATGGGTCGTCGATAAAATGCTCGACCAGCCGGAAATCGCCGCGAAGGTCGCTGATCTTTCCGCGACCTTCCTCGAGCCCTCCGCTGGAGAAGGGGCTTTTCTCGTCGAAATTCTGCGCCGCCGCCTTCAGACTGCCGCCGATATAAGCAGCACCGCCGACACCTTCGGCATCAATGCCCTTCGAGGGCTCTCGACCCTGTACGGGATTGAACTGCTCGAGGACAACGTCGAAATGCTCGTCATGAACATGGCCAGCACCTTCGAACGCGGCTACACCCAAATGGCGATTGCCAAGTTTCAAGCAGTCTCCCTCCATCATGTCGTTAAAAGCGCCAGGACTCTCATCAAGGCCAACATGGCCCAGGGCGACGCCCTGACCGGGCTAGACGCCGCCGGCGCGCCCATTGTGATGAGCGAATGGCAGCCCGTCGGCAAGACAAAAGTCCGGCGCGTCGTCTATACCTTCGACGCGATTAAAAACGGCACCGGCCCGATGCACACGGTTCAGGAGCGGGAAACTCAGATTTCGATGTTCCCGCAGGCCGAACCGGCCGAGCCAGTCCGCCGCCAATACACCATCTGTAAATGGATTGAAATTTACAAAGAAAAGATTGAAATAATTTGAAATTCATGTTTTGATAGAGGTACCAAGACAGCCACCGCGGCCTTCACCGCAGCGCACACCGTGCCGGAGAGAACGCTCCGACAGAATATACATCCTGAAAATGACAGGAGAAGCAGATAAAAATGAAAACCTACGCAATTTCAACGGATACACGATCTTTTTTGGAGAACATTCCGATTCCGCTGGCGGTCTACCAGTACGTCGACGACCAGATCAGGCCCCTTTTGGTCTCCAAGGCGTATCTTAAGCTTTTCGGGCACGACAGCGGCCAGGAGGCCGTCTACGGCCTGGGCACCGATTTGTACCGCAACGTCCATCCCGAGGATATCGCCCGGATGGAAAAATACGCTTACAATTTTGCGACCCAGGAAGACGGCTACGACATCCTGTTCAGAAACAAAAGGGAAGATCAGTCCAAGTATCATATCATTCACGCCACGGGCAGACACATCACCGTCGACGGTGTGAATCTGGCGTTTATCACCTACACCGACGAGACGGCCGTCACCGGAAACGACAGCACAGTCAAGGCGATGCTGACCGATGTGCCTGACCAGTTCGCGGCCTCGGACAGCACGGAATTCGCGAAGCATTATGACGCGCTGACCGGCCTGCCGAACATGAACCAATTTTTCAACAATGCCATGGCCGGGATCGAGAAGATCTGGGCCCAGGGCGGGGAACCGGTGATCTTATATTTCGATCTGAGCCGGTTGAAGCAGTACAACAGCCGGTACGGCTTCAAGGCCGGGGACCATCAGATCTGCACCCTGGCCGAATGCATCAGCACCGTATTCGGAAGAGAACGGGCCTTCCGGTTTGAAAGCGACCATTTTGTCGTCTACGCACTGAAGGATCAGGTTGAATCCAAGCTGACGACCCTGTTTTCGCAGATGGCGGCCCAGGGCGAAAACAATCTGCCCGTCAAAGTCGGTATTTTCAAATTTGAAAAGGACGGCACCCGGCTGACCGAAGCCTGCGACCGGGCGCGGTTTGCCTGCGAATCGATTTCGGACATCCGGACCACATCTGCTTTCGTCTGGTTTGACGACAAAATCCGGCAGCAGACCGACCTCAAGTTCTACATCCTGCGCAATTTTGAGACGGCGATGGCCAAGGGCTGGATCCAGGTCTGGTATCAGCCGGTGGTGCGCACCATGACCAAGACGATTTGCAGCCACGAGGCGCTGGTGCGGTGGATCGATCCCGAATACGGCATGATTTCCCCGGGCCAGTTTGTGCCCATCCTCGAGGAGACCGGCCAGATCTACAAGATGGATCTCTACGTCTTCGAGCAGGCCTGCCGGGATTACAAGCACTTGGTAAAAAAAGGGGATGATGCGATCCCGGTCTCGGTGAATCTGTCCCGAAAGGATTTTCTGCACGACGATCTGCCCGAGATCATCGACGGCATCTCGCGGAAGTACGGCGTCCCGAGGGAATTCACCAACCTGGAAATTACCGAGAGCGCCTTTGTCAAAAATATCGATAAGGTTGCGCCTTCCATTAAGCGCTTCCACGAGCTGGGCTACAAGGTGTGGATGGACGACTTCGGCACCGGGTATTCGTCTTTGGGTGTCCTTAAAAAATACGCCTTCGACGAGCTCAAGCTCGACATGTCCTTCCTCAGACAGTTCGACGAAAAATCCCGGACGATCATCACCGCGGTCGTGCGCATGGCCAAGAAACTGAACCTCTCGACTTTGGCCGAGGGGGTCGAAACCGAGGAACAATACCGATTCCTGCGGGAAATCGGCTGTGAAAAAATCCAGGGCTTTTATTTCGGCAAGCCGATGCCAATGGAGGCGCTCCCAGAGCATGGCGAAGCCGCAGGGCTGATGCTGGAGCCGCCCAAATGGCGGGCCTATTTTTCGGTTATCAGCCGCATCGACTACCTCACGGACAAGACGCTCTGCCTGGTGGAGGACGACGGAAAGCGGATGAACATCCTTTTCGCCAATGCCGCTTACAAAGCAGTCTTGAATCGGGATCACGTCCAGGATCTGAAAGACTGGGAGCATAAAATCAACACGCCGGGCGATCCCATACACATCTTTCACCGGCAGTACGCCGATCAGCAGCTCAGAAAGCTGAGCGGTCCCCAGATCACGGCTTATCCCTCGGGCGACCACTACATGCAGCTCACCGGGACCGTGGTGGCCAGACAGGACGACCGCTATCTTTACAGCATGCAGATTCAATACATCGAGATCGACGTCAAAAACATGCAGCAGGTTCAGTTCGAGACCATGAGCGATTTGTATTATCTGTGCAACGACATTGCCATCTACGACCTGGCGCACAACACGGTAGAGGGGGTTAAATCCTCTCTGTCTGACCAGCCCATGGGCGTAGGCGTTAAACTGAAAGATTTGGCTTCAGTGATCAATGCCTGGACAAAGAATTACTGCTATCTGCCCGATCAGGAGCGCTTTGCCGCGTTCATGGAGGTGTCGACGCTGAAATCCCGCATGGAACAAAATGCCAGCCATGCGCTCACCGGGCTGTTTCGAAGCATCACCGCATCCGGCGCGTACCGCTGGATGCTCCACATGATTGCGCCGGTGCAGCGCTCGGATTATAACCGGGCCCTGCACGTCACCTTCGATGCCGGCCTTGCGGAAGCGGACCTCGTCAAGCTTGTCCCGGCTTTAAGCGGCGCGATTGCCGATCAGAAGCGCGGGGAGATCCCAACGGAGGTGCTCTGGAGAAATATGATACTGAATTCAAAGCGCATGATTTTCTGGAAGGACGACCAAAGGCGGTTCCTCGGCGCGAGCCGGAGCTTCCTCAACTATTTCGGCCTGCATGACGAGTCGGAGATTATCGGCAAAACCGACGAAGACATGGGCTGGCACATCGATCCGGAGCCCTTTAAAAAGGACGAGGAGGCTGTCCTTAAGACCGGAAAAAAGTGCTATATGAGAAGGGGGAAGTGCATCGTCAACGGCACGAACCGCGACATTCTCGCGAGCAAAATTCCGGTGTACCGAGACGGTAAAATCGTCGGTCTTCTGGGAAATGTGATCGACGCGGACGTGACGCAGAAGTTCCTCAACAGGGAAAAGGTGCTCACGTCCGTCGACCCGGTGACCGGCCTGGCCAACACCCGAGGGGTGTCGGACGGCGTTTATGCCTACTTGTGCGAGCGCTGGCACAGCGGCATCGATTTCGCCATCATGGAAGTGACCGTGCCCGAATACGACGAGATTGTGAAGCTTTACGGTAAAAGCTCCGGGGACGCGCTGCTCAAAAACGTCGGGGCGGCTCTGAGAGACTGCGCCGGCACCGGATGCGTGATCGGCAGAGCGCAGGGCAACTTGTTCTTCGTCGTGATGGATTTCGACACGAAGGAGGACGTGCGCAACGTGGCCCGGAAGATCCGCGCCGCCGTCGAATCGATGCGTCAGGCCGGCCAGTGGAGCGGCAACTGCAGTGTCAAAATCAATGTGTCCTATTCCGATGCGTCCAGCAAGGACAGAAGCGCCTATATCGGCGGCTTGTCCGGGATGATTTTGAACAGCAAAGATTGCGAGACACTCTAGAAGAAAGGAGGCGTGCTCGTGCGAAATAGAATCAAAAGGATCGTGCGATCATTTTACAAAGCATATGACAGAACCGATCTGGACATTAAGATGCGGGATCCGAGGCTGAGGATCGATTTTTATTATCAGAATCTGTCCCTCAGCGTGATCGCAGCGTTTTTGATTTGCCTGCTCGCCGTGATCGGCCTGATCGGGACGTTTTCGCCCTTTTCAAGTGGCTACATTCTCCCGCAGATCAATGCCACGAACGCCTACATCGTCATCTTAGCGGTCAACCTCGCATTCATGGTGCGTCTCGGCGCAGAGCTGGACCATTTCCACGAGCGCAAAGACGCCGCGAAACGGGCCGTGCGCGTTTTCAACTGGTTTACCGGAATCGACATGATCATGGCCATCATTTCCATCTTCTCCACCCAGGCGGATTCCAGCTTTTTCTTCGAGTACATCCTCATCACGAGTATCATCTTCCTCGTGCCCAATGCGGAGGTCCGCACCCAGGTGCGCAACACCGTCATCAACATCGCCGCGATGGCTTTGGTTCTGGCCGCTGTGCGCCACACAGTGGCTTGGCAGGATGCCGTGGATATCGCCATCCTTCACCTGCTGTGCGGCCTGGTCAATTGGTTTCGGCTGCTGAACTTCCTGCGCGCTGAAAAAGCCAAGTTTGCACTTGAAAAAAAGACAGACGAGTTTTATCAGGACAGCCGCACCGACGGCCTGACGGGGCTTTTGAACCGGACGGCGCTGCGCAGCGATTTTCCGGATTTCATCGGCCAGAAGCTCTGCGTCGCGCTGGTGGATTTGGATCATTTCAAACAGTACAACGATACCTACGGCCACGCCTACGGTGACAAGGTGCTGATCAAAACGAGCGGCAGCATGAAGCGCGTGTTCAAAGGCGAAGCAGACCATTGCTACCGCTACGGCGGGGACGAATTGCTCATCATTTCCGCGGAGCCGGAGGTGAATCGATTTGCCCAAAAGCTGAATGTCTTTAAGGCAGACTGCACTGAGGAGCGCGGCGGCGTGCGCGTGACCTGCAGCATCGGCTACGCGGCGGGGACACCCCACAGCGAGGCCGAGCTGAGGGCCTTTATCCAGACCGCAGACAATTACCTCTACCGCGCGAAAAGCGAAGGCACCGGCGCCATCGAAGGGGACAGGCCCGAGTCCCGCCAGGGGCCGGTGTCTTCGGCCCATCGGGCAAAGCGGAATTCATCCGACCTTCACCAGACAGAAAATGAAAGATCAAAATAGGAGTGACTATGATTGCAAGTGTGTTAGCCGGGGTGATTTTCATCCTGATGTTTATCCTCATCATTTGGGACAAGTTTGAGCGCCATCTCGTGACGCTGGCCTGCGGGGCGGCGACCCTCGTGCTCGTGTTCGGCATCGCGATGCACAGCGGCCGCGCAGTGATGGAGACCCTGAATCTGAAAAGTATTTTCACGCTGGGCTTCTGGTACGAAACCAGCGCGGCGGAAGAAGAAGCCGCCGGGATCAACTGGGCGACGATTCTGTTTTTGGCCGGGATGATGGTCATGGTCGAGGGGATGGCCCGGGCCGGGTTCTTCCGCTGGCTGTGCATGACGATCGCGAAGGCGGTGCACTACAAGGTCATGTCGATCTTTCTGACCTTTATGGTCATGTCCTTCGTGCTCGCGATGTTCATCGACAGCATCACGGTGATTCTGTTTCTCGCCGCAGTCACGGTAGAACTGGCCCAGCTGCTCAAATTCGATCCAGTGCCGATGATATTGTCGGAAATCTTCTGCGCCAACCTCGGCGGTTCGGCGACGATGAGCGGCGACCCGCCCAATATCATCATCGGGACTTCGCTCAAATACACCTTCACACAATTTATCACGAACACCGGTGTCATTGCTTTGATTTCGCTGGTCGTCATCGTGATTTATTTCTATTTCTGCTTCAGAAAGGAATTGGCACACGCGGGCGGCATTGACGCGGCTGAGTCGGCACGCCTTTCGCCGAAGGCGGCCATTGAGAGCCGGCGGGATTTCGCTGTCAGCACAGTCATTTTCCTCGCGGCGGTGGTGCTGTTAATTACCCACGCTCAGACGGGGCTGTCGGTCGCGTCCATCGGTGCGCTGGTGGCAGTGGTTACCCTGGCTGCAGCGGGGCGGGACGCCCTGGAGATTCTCAGGCGGGTGGATTACAAGACCCTGCTCTTTTTCATCGGGCTCTTCCTCGTCGTCGGCGGACTCGAAGAGACCGGTGTGCTGGAAATGTTCGCAGACGTCATCGGCCGCATCAGCGGCGGCAACATGATGGTCATGATCGCGATCATCATTTGGGGCTCGGCGATCTGCAGCGCCTTTGTCGACAACATTCCTTTTGCGGCGACGATGATCCCGGTGATCCGGACGCTGGCTGCGACTACCGGCGCCGATTTGTCGATTCTCGCCTGGACCTTGGCCATGGGGACGGATATCGGCGGCAGCGCCACACCGATCGGCGCGTCGGCCAACGTGGTCGGCACCTCCATCGCCGCCCGGGAAGGCCATCCGATCAGCTGGAAGCGGTACCTGAAGTCGGCGGTGCCGGCGACGGTGATCGTCGTTTTGATTTCGATGGTGTGCATCTACCTGCGCTACCTGTAAAATAAAAGGGGGAGAGAGTATGGACAAACAACTGATGATTTCGCTGGGACGCGAATTCGGAAGCGGCGGCCACGTCATCGCCGAGAAGCTGGCCGACAACTACGGCATCGCGCTGTACGACAAGAACATCCTTCAGGACATCGCCGAGGAGAAGCTCGTCAGCGAAAAGACCCTCAGGCAGTACGACGAGCGGCCGAGAAATCCGCTGCTGTCGCGGACAGTCCGGGGCTTCACGAATTCGCCGGAGGAAAACATCGCCCGGATGCAGTTCGACTTCATCCGCGAGCGGGCCGACGCCGGGGAATCCTTCGTGATCGTCGGGCGGTGCGCCGAGAGCGTCCTACGGGGACGGTCCCATTTGATCACGATTTTTGTCATGGGGGATATGGATCAGAAGGTGCTTCGGACGATGGCGACCGAAAAGCTGTCCGAGGCGGAAGCGGCCAAGCGGGTCGAGCAGGTCACGCGTCAGCGGAAGGCCTACCACAACCATTACTGCAAGGAAAAGTGGGGGGACGCCCGCAACTACGACCTGACGATCAACAGCAGCCGGCTGGGCATCGAGGGCACGACCTGCGTGCTGATGGATTACATCGACGCCAGACGCACGGCCGACAATTGGGAATAAAATAAGAAAAGGAGACAATCAATGAAACGTGTACTCGCCTTAATCAGTGAAGATTTTGAAGATTTGGAAGTGTGGTATCCGGTACTCAGACTGCGGGAGGCCGACGTCGAGGTCGTCTTCGTGGCAGAAAAACCGGGGCTGTACCATGGCAAATACGGGGTGCCCTGCGAGGTCGAAACCTCCTTTAACGATGTGGACGCCAAGGATTTCGACGGACTCCTCGTGCCCGGGGGCTGGGCGCCGGACAAGCTGCGCCGTTTCCCGAAGGTGCTGGACCTCGTCAGAGAAATGAACCTCGAAGGGAAAGCCATCGGCGAAATCTGCCACGCCGGCTGGGTGCTGGCCTCCGCGGGCATCCTTAAAGGGCGCCGCGTCACCAGCACGCCGGGCATCAAGGACGACATGCGCAACGCCGGTGCCGAATGGGTCGACAAAGCCTGCGTCATCGACGGCAACATCGTCTCCGGCCGACGCCCGCCGGATCTGCCCGAATACGCCGTGGCCTTCCTCGACGTGTTAAACCGGTAAGGTGCGCAAGACCGCTTCGGCGGTCTTTTTTTGTGATTTGAGGTTGTGAACCAAATAAAAAACCGGCAGGGCTTACCTCTGCCGGCAGAATCATCTGGTGTCCACGGGGGGAGTCGAACCCCCGGCCTACCGCTTAGGAGGCGGTCGCTCTATCCATCTGAGCTACGTAGACTTACATGTTTTCTTATTATAATCTTTTTCATCTATGAAATCAAGGCGCGGGTGGCTGAGAAAAAATAGGGTCAAGTTATTATTTATCTTCATTATTATCATTATTTTCTATTCAAACGTCACGGGTAACGTTATAATAGTACAGTAGTTTAGAATTGTAAAAAAGAAGAGGAAAAAAGAATTGAAGCGGAAAGAAGGAGAATCCAAACTCAAAGGCACTGGGATGATCGTGCTCATCGGAGTGGTGACTGCGGCCCTTATTTTGATTGGCATCTCTGTTTATCATGCGGTGCAGATCTATCGTGTCAGCCGGTACACTGACGTCAAGGTTGACGGCACGGTCAAAACGACTTCGGGGAAAACCTCGAACCGTCTGCTCCAAACCTACCAGAAAAGCGCGCCGGCAGACGTCCTTCAGGGCGATGTGAACGCCGGCTCAAAATCGGTGTGCATCGTCTTTTCGGGGCTCACCAACGACGAGACGATGAACGAAAAGGTTTTAAAAATCGTCAAGGACCACAAAATTAACGCGGCTTTTGCCGTCCCGGCCATTTGATATGCTACCCCTAAGTAGGACAGTAAAATATAAAAACCTACTTGGGGGTATT